>JBGTFN010000291.1:0-2087 GCA_041747275.1 Gemmatimonadaceae bacterium
GCGTCATGCCACGCAGGCCACGGCCGTTCTTGCGGCGCGTGCCGGCGCCACACTCGTCACCGGTCGCGCTACGCCTGGCCCAGTGACCGGCGGCCGCATGCAGTACGTGACGCTCGATGACGGCACGAAGCTGAGCGCAGATGCTTTCGTGTTTGCCTGTGGTCCATGGCTGCCAAAGGTTTTTCCCGATTTGCTTGGCAATCGCATGCGCATCCCCATCGGCACCGCGTGTTACTACGGCACGCCACCGGGAGACAACCGGTTTGCGTTTCCAAACATGCCGAGCTGGAATTTTCCCGGAGTGACCGGCTGGCCGGCGCTGCCCGTGGACAATCGCGGATTCCGCGTGCGTGGTGGCGCGCCGCCGCTGCCAATCCCGGCGAATCCTATCAAGGAAAAGCTGCCGGAGCCGCTGCGCCCCGGGCCCGCCGATCCAAACGATCAGGATCCGGATCTGAGTGTGCGATGGGCGAGCCCCAACCGGCTCGAAGGTTCGCGTCGCCTGTTGCAGCAGCGCTTCCCCTTGCTCGCCGACGCGCCGTTGCTCGAGACTCGCTCGTGTCATTACGAAAGCAGCATCAACCGCAACTTCATCATCGATCGCATTCCCGGCGCAGGTAACGCATGGATCGCCGGCGTTGGACAGGCGGAAGGCTTCAAGTTCGCGCCGATCGCCGCGCAGTACGTCGCCCAGCGTGTGCTCGGCGACGAAGGTGATCCCGAGCTGGCGAAAGCGTTTGCCATGCCCACCGACTCGTACACTCCCACATCCGGCGCCTCAGGCGCCGAGGATGAGCAGGACGATGAATAGCATGATCACTGCTGGCAGATTCGCAGCGCCGATTTCCGCGGCGTTCGCGCTCTCGTTTTCCGCCGCCGCGTGTGTGCTTCCCGCTCAGGTGCAATCGTCAGCGACGATGGCTGCCGTCAACGACTTGCCCAATCCATATCGCACGATCGAGGGTTGGGCCAAGCTGCCCGCCGGTCGCACCTGGGGCTCCACCAGCGCCGTTGGCATCGACAACGACGGCACAAGTGTGTGGGTGGCAGAACGCTGCGCGCAGAACAGTTGTGTAGGCTCCGAGCTCGATCCGATTCTCAAGTTCGATTCCACCGGCACGCTCGTGAAGTCGTTTGGCAAGGGACTCATCAACTGGCCGCACGGATTGTTCGTCGATCACGAAAACAACATCTGGGTGGTGGACGGCCGCGACAACACGCCCGCGCGTGCAGCAGGTGCGACTGAAGCACCAGCGCGTCCCGCCAACATATTCGGACATCAGATTCACAAGTTCTCGGCCGATGGCAAGCTGCTGATGTCACTCGGCACCAAAGGCGGCGGACGTGATTCTCTCTTCTTCTGGCAGCCGAACGCGGTGTACGTCACGCCGCAGGGCACGATCTTCGTCGTGGAAGGCCACGCGTCGAACGCCGCCGCCAATGCGCGCGTGCTCAAGTTCGATGCGAGCGGCAAGCTGCTCACGACATGGGGCAAGAAGGGCACCGGACCGAGCGAGTTCGATCAGCCGCACGCGCTGGCGATGGACAGTCAGGGTCGCTTGTTCGTCGCGGACCGCGGCAACGATCGAATCCAGATCTTCACGCAGGACGGTCGACTGCTCGACACGTGGTATCAGTTCTCGCGCAACAGCGGCCTGTGGATCGCACCTGGCGACACGCTCTACGCAGCCGACAGCGAGTCCGGCTCCATCGATCCGTCCCGTCCAACGTGGAAGCGCGGCATTCGCATCGGCAGCGCGAAGGACGGCAGCGTGTGGTCGTTCATTCCCGACCCCGTCGAACAGACGCGCAATACCAGCGCTGCTGAAGGCGTGGCCGTGGACGCGCGCGGCAATGTATACGGTGCGGAGGTTGGTCCGCGGGCGCTCAAGAAGTACGTGAAGCGGTAGTCGACGATACGGAGCACGTCAGGCGCCTGATGATGTGCCAGGCAGGCGCCGAAGGTCATCGCGATCTTTCTTGCGACCGCTCGCTCCCTTGTTCTTGCGTAGCGCAGCAAGACCGATCACCCGCAACGGGTGTCCCGATACGACGACCTCGGTTGCTTGGCCAAGCGCCTCGTCGAA
>JBGTFN010000292.1:0-2162 GCA_041747275.1 Gemmatimonadaceae bacterium
CGGCCGTGATCGGCACGTCACGTCCCACGGCCGTGAACCTGCGCTGGGCGTTGCAGCGAATGCTCGTGTGCGCAGAACAGGCGGGTGATGACGCATCGCAGACGGCGCTGGTGTCCGCGCTGCGCGATGAAGCCACGCGCATTCGCGACGAGGATCGCGCGATGTGCCACGCCATCGGGCAGTTCGGTGCGCCATTGATCGAGCCCGGAGCAGAGGTGCTCACGCATTGCAACGCTGGCGCACTGGCAACGGCCGGCATCGGCACGGCACTCGCACCGATGTATGTGGCGCATGCGCGCGGCGTCACCTTTCGTGTGTTCGCCGACGAGACGCGTCCACTGTTGCAAGGCGCAAGGCTCACATCCTGGGAGCTGCAGCGTGCCGGCATCGACGTCACCGTGTTGCCCGATGGGGCGGCAGCCTCACTGCTTGCCACTGGTCGCATCAAGGCCGTGTTCGTGGGAGCCGATCGCATCGCTTCCAACGGCGACGTCGCGAACAAGATCGGCACGTACGCACTGGCGCTCGCTGCGCGCGAACATGGCGTGCCCTTCCATGTGTGCGCGCCCGGCAGCACCTTCGACTCTGATACGCCGACCGGCGCCGGAATCGAGATCGAACACCGAGATCGAGATGAACTCGCGTTCTCCGGTGCAACGCAGATCCTGCCGAAGCACGTGGCTGCGTACAATCCTGCCTTCGACATCACGCCGCGAGCGTTGATTACGCACTACGTGACCGATCGCGGCCTGCTCGAACCGCCGTTTACAACCTGAGGAGACATGCGATGCACGTGCTGGCCATTGATCAGGGAACCACCGGGTCCACGTGTCTCGTGATGTCGGCGGACGGTCGCATTGTTGGGCGCGGCTACCGCGAGATCACGCAGCACTACCCGCAGCCGGGATGGGTCGAGCACGACGCGATGGAGATTGTGCGTCACACGTTCGAAGCCGCGCGTGAGGCGATTGCCCAGGCTGGCGTCGTGCCGAAGGCCGTCGGGATCACCAACCAGCGCGAAACGATCGTGCTCTGGGATCGCGCCACCGGAGAACCGGTGCACAAGGCCATCGTGTGGCAGGACCGACGCACGGCCGATCGCTGTCGTGCGCTCGACGTGCACGCGGATCGCATCCAGAAGCTCACGGGTCTTGTCAACGATCCCTACTTCAGCGCCACCAAGCTGGAGTGGTTGCTTGGACAACCGTCAACGGCGGAGCGCGCGCAACGAGGCGAGCTGGCGGCGGGCACCATCGACACGTTTCTCATCTGGCATCTCACCGGCGGTGCGGTGCATGCGACCGATCCCACGAATGCGTCGCGCACAATGTTGTACGACATTGAGAGACGCATGTGGAGCGACGAACTGCTCGCACTGTTCGGCGTGCCGTCTGTGTTGCTGCCGGATGTGCGCCGATCGAGCGGTTTCTTCGGCACGACGACCGTCACTGCAATCGGTGCCGAGCTGCCCATCCTGGGCGTGGCGGGCGACCAGCAGGCAGCGCTCTTCGGCCAGGGCGGGTGGCATGCCGGCGGCGGCAAGAATACGTACGGCACCGGCGCGTTCCTGCTGCTGAACACCGGACAAACGCGGCCGGAGTCCGGCGACGGCCTGCTCACCACGCTCGCATGTGATGCGTCAGGCAACCCGGCGTTTGCGCTCGAAGCATCGATTTTCGTCGCCGGCGCGGCGGTGCAGTGGCTGCGCGACGGACTCAAGATCATCGAGTCGGCATCCGAGACCGAGGCCATCGCGCGTTCGGTCTCCAGCACCGACGGCGTCTACTTTGTGCCGGCGCTGACCGGACTCGGCGCTCCCGACTGGGAGCCGCACGCGCGCGGCACCATTACCGGTCTTACCCGCGGCACTACGTCGGCGCATCTCGTGCGCGCAGCGCTCGAAGCGATGGCCTTCGGCACCACCGACGTGCTCGCACTCATGCGCGCCAAGGGCCGTGTTCCTTTCGATCGCCTGCGCGTCGACGGCGGCGCCACGAGCAACAACTGGCTCATGCAGTTTCAGGCAGACGCGCTGGGAGTGCCGGTGGAGCGCCCGGATATCGTCGAGACCACTGCCCTCGGCGCCGCCGGGCTTGCCGGAATCGCGGGAGGCATCTGGAAGGACGCTGACGCGTTCCTGGCCGCTCGTCGATTCACGCGCT
>JBGTFN010000293.1:0-4097 GCA_041747275.1 Gemmatimonadaceae bacterium
CCGGCCACGAGCGCGAATGCTGCCGCCGCGCGAAGCCACGCAGGCATGCGACGCATGCGCGGAACTTCACTGGCCAACACCGGCTTCACCTGCGCGGCCGACCCTTCGTGCCGCTCAAACCGCGCCCCGCCAGGCGCCATCAACCCCTCGCGACCCAGGGCCATCGAAAGCGTGGCCCAGTCGGTGAGCGGAGGTGCGCTGGCAGGCGCCGGCGCGATGGCAGCCACGCGAAGCTGTGCAAACGCGTCGCGCTCCTGCCGGCATGCCGGACAAGTCGCGAGGTGTGTCAGCTCCGCGGCCGTGGGCGAGTCTTCGTCGAGCGCCGCGAGGCGCTCCGGATCAAGGTGTTGCATAGCGTCCTTCCACACTGGCGTCTGAGACATCGAGCAGGGGCGCGAGCAGACGACGGAGCTTGGCCCGGGCCTTGAACAGCTGCGACTTCGATCCACCGGCGGTGATGCCGAGTTCCGTCGCAATTTCTTCGTGGGTGTAGCCTTCTACATCGTGCAGGTAGAACACAGTGCGTGCACCCGGCGCGAGTTGGCGCGCCGCCTCGTCGATCGTCGCGGCCAGCATCGACCGCTCTCCCTCATCGTGATCCACCGTCGCCGTATGCTCCTCGATCGGAGATTCAATGCTCGCCAGCCGTCGCGTGCGGCGCAGCGCGTTCAGTGAGCGATTGACCGCCACGCGATGCAGCCACGTGCTGAACTTCGAATCGCCACGCCACGACGGCAGTGCCCGGAAGATCTGAATCCAGACCTCCTGCGCAACATCCTGGGCAATATCCGGGTCGCCGGCGAGGCGGTGGACGATTGCGTCCACGTGCGGACTGTGGGCATTCCACAGCAGGCGCATGGCGCGTTCATCCCCGTCGATCGCTCGTCGAACAATGGCAGTGTCGGTTTCCATGGGTTCCACCAGATCTGTCACCCGCACCTCCCCAACGGTTGCCGAGCGAGATCCGTTGTCGGGTGGCATTTCGCGCCCGTTGGCTTCCCGCACGCCACACCTGTTCCCAGTGGGGCGGCCGCTATTATGCGAAAGGGTGCAACCAAATGTTGCCGCAGGGGTTGGAATGGGTTGACGGATGGGCTCGATGGGCCCACTGTGTTTGGGAGTCGCTCGCGAGTGTCGGGGCTCATGCCCTGCTTACGCAGCTTCTGCGGAACAAGTGACACGCGCGCACCGCCCGGCGCGTACAGATATTGACCCGCCGCGTGACGGCAGCCCCGCCGTCTCGTGACGTTTGCCCGCCGATACTGTCAGAAGCGTAGAACTGCATTCTGACAACCACACCATCCGAGATCGTGCCGGTGGTACTGCTTTCCGCTCTCCTCACGTTCGCAGCGGCCGATATGACCGCAACGACGGCCACTCGCCTCGGCGACGGTCTGCCCTCGGCAGTGCCTGCGGCCGTTGGCATGTCGGCCGAGCGTATGCGCGCGATCGACCGCATTGTCGAACGCGGCGTCACCGCCGGTGGATATCCGGGAGCCGCTGTGGTGGTTGGCCGGAAGGGCTACGCGGTCGTGTCCCGTGGCTTCGGCACGCTCGACTGGCGCCCCGGCAGTCTCGCGGTGACTCCCGATGAGACTGTGTATGACCTGGCGTCGCTCACGAAGGTCGTGGCCACCACCACGTCCATCATGATCCTGTTCGACGAAGGCAAGGTCGAACTCGACGCACCCGTGTCCCGCTACCTGCCCTCCTTCACTGGCGGCAACCGCGAAGCGGTCACCATCGCGCACCTGCTGACGCACCGCGCAGGACTGCCCGCCGGCCTCGAACTCTGGCGCCGCGCCAACTCGGCTGCAGCTGCGCGCGAGATGGTGCTCGCCGCACCGGTCAAGAACGTCCCAGGCAAGGTCTACGAGTACTCCGATCTCGGACCCATGCTTCTGTCCTTCGTGGTCGAAGCCGCGTCGGGACAGAAGTTTGATGACTTCGTCGACGCGCGCATCTTCACGCCGCTGGGCATGAGCAAGACCGGCTTTCGCCCATCGTCCAAGATCGTCAGTCGCATCGCGCCGACTGAAATCACCCCGCCGCGTGGCTATCCGCTGCGTGGTGAGGTGCATGACGAAAACGCCTACCGACTCGGCGGTGTCTCCGGCCATGCGGGCCTCTTCAGTACCGCCGCCGACCTGTCGGTGTTCGCCCAGATGCTGCTTCAGGGCGGCCGCTTTGGCTCGGCGCGTATCGTAGCCGACACCACGGTCGCGCTCTTCACCAAGCGCACCGCAGGCCGCCGCGCACTCGGCTGGGATACCTGTGAAGGCGCAGGCGGCTGCGGCCAGTACCTCACCTCGCGCGCGTACGGACACACCGGCTACACCGGCACCTCGCTCTGGATCGACCCCGATCACGACATGTTCGTCGTGCTGCTGAGCAACCGTGTGCATGCTCCCAAGGCACGCCGCGCGGCCACGGTCATCATGGACGTGCGCCACGATCTGGCCGACGCCGCCGTGCTGGCAGTGATGGACGACCCCTCGGGCGTGCGCGACATGCCAGTCGCCTTCCGCGCCGACAAGCAGGTGAACTGGAATACGCCGCTCCTCACCGCGCGGCGCCCGGTCGCCAAGAAGGCGCCAGTCAAGAAGGCGCCAGTCAAGAAGGCGCCAGTCAAGAAAAAGGCCGCCGTCCGCAAGAAGTAGCAAGAAGTAGCAAGAAGTAGCGGGAAGTAGAGGGCGTCGGGGCCTGCGGGCACCTGATCAGGTACTATCTTTCGGGCATGAAAGACGCGAACAGCAATACGCTACCGGAAGACGCGAGTTCACCGTCCGCTGAGCAGCCCGACGAGACGCGACCGGCCAACACGCAACCCGCCGACACGCAACCCGCCGACGCGCAAGCAGTCGACGCGCAAGCAGTCGACGCGAAACCAGCCGGTGACCAGTCCGTCGCCGGGCAGCCATCCGCGTTCACGGCGGATCAGGCCAGGCTCGTGCTGCGACGGGTCAAGGATCCGGAGCTCAACCTCAACATCGTCGATCTGGGCCTGATCTATGACGTCATCGTCGTGGGGAACGACGTGCGCGTGGACATGTCACTGACGTCGCCCGGCTGCCCTTCGGGGCCGGAGATCATGGGAGAAGCCGAGAAGGAGC
The DNA here is from genome assembly GCA_041747275.1 of Gemmatimonadaceae bacterium. Classification (GTDB taxonomy): domain Bacteria; phylum Gemmatimonadota; class Gemmatimonadetes; order Gemmatimonadales; family Gemmatimonadaceae; genus JAABRT01. Next base: position 3,114 of record JBGTFN010000293.1, read on the forward strand.
TGAAGACGCTTCCCGGCATCGGCGAGGCCGTGGTGAATCTGGTGTGGAGCCCGGCCTGGACGCCGGAACGCATCGAGCCCCGCGTTCGCGCCTACATGGGGTTTTGATTGGTGCGTTGACGGGGGTGGTGTTTCAAGAGCAGAAGAAGAGCGGCCTTGCGGGGCCGTTTCTTTTTTTGTGCAGGGATTGTGTTGGGGCGGGGACAGTGAGCACGAATTCGCTAAAGCGCAAACGCGCAAAGCACTGCTTTGTTTTTTGCGCGTTGGCGCGTTGGCGCCTTTGCGTTGCTGACCCCGCTGCATCGAAAGCGCTCGCCCTGAGCAAGGCCTTGTTGTCGCCTTTTTAGCGCCTTTCTTTCCTGATGACTGTTACCAGTCCGACCGTGATCGGGATCAGGATGGCGGCACCGATCCACAGCGCGACGTCGGCGATGTTGAAGACAACAATGGAGTCCCCGATTTGCTGTGCCAGGAAGTCGGGCACACCCCGGGGCTCACCGATAATGCTGGCGAGGTTGCCGGAAGCGCCACCGGCGATGAGGCCCATGGCCATTGCGGCCCGCCTATCGACACGCGCGAGTGGGAGCACCACACTCATGACCAGCAAGACGGTCGCGAATGTACCGAGCACATTGATGAGCCATGTGTGCGGCCCGATGGATGCGCCGCCGGCCACTCCGGTATTGAAGATGAGCATCATCGAGAACCAGTCCGTCAGCACGATGGTTCGCTCGCTGAGCGCGCTCACGGCCCAGAACTTCGTGCCCAGGTCCGCAATCACGGCCAGCGAGGCCCACGCGATGAAGCGCATCGCGACCTGTGCATCGCTGGCGGACAGCCGCGAGAGGCCCGAAGCACTGGGCATCGGCATGGCCACGCTGGCGAGGCGCGCCGTCGAGCGCGTCGAGGCGGAGCGTCGAGCGGGGGTGCTCGTGGTGACGAAGGACATGCGACAGATCCTCGCTGCAGCTGGTGATGGCAATGG
>JBGTFN010000294.1:0-4923 GCA_041747275.1 Gemmatimonadaceae bacterium
GCAGGGACTGGGCGGCCTGTCCACGGTGCTCGACGTCAAGATCTTCGACTATCCCACACACGCGGCGTCCAAGCCGATCGCGATGATCCCCAACTGTGCGGCCACTCGGCACGCGCACTTCACGCTCGACGGAACCGGTGCAGCGCAGTTGCCGATTCCGAGCTTGTCCGATTGGCCGTCGGTGACATGGCAGCCGGACATCAATGCCAAGCGCGTGAATCTCGACGAGCTCACGCCCGAGATCGTGGCCTCATGGAACGCCGGTGACCGTCTGCTGCTGAGCGGCAAGCTGCTTACCGGACGCGATGCCGCGCACAAGCGCATTGCCGACATTTATGCGCGCGGTGAGTCGCTGCCGGAAAGCGTGGCCTTCACGAACCGCGTGATCTACTACGTGGGTCCCGTCGATCCGGTGCGCGATGAAGCGGTCGGTCCGGCTGGACCCACCACTGCCACGCGCATGGACAAGTTCACCGAGATGATGCTCGACAAGACCGGGCTGATCGCGATGATCGGCAAGGCCGAGCGCGGTCCCGCGGGACTCGAAGCCATTCGCAAGCACAAGGCCGCGTACCTGATGGCCGTGGGTGGTGCGGCGTATCTCGTGTCCAAGGCCATTCGTGGATCGCGTGTCGTGGCGTTCGCTGATCTTGGCATGGAGGCCATCTACGAGTTCGATGTGCACGAGATGCCGGTGACAGTCGCGGTTGATGCGCGCGGCGACAACGTGCATGAAAGCGGGCCGCGCGAGTGGCAGGACAAGATCCGGGGGCTACCGATATTGGCATAGAACGCCTCGAACGTGGGCAGTTCACCGCGCTCGTGGACCACGTATCGCTAGCGGGCCAGCGCCTCGCGCAGCACACGCACAAACACGTCGGGCTGCTCCTCATGCGGCCAGTGTCCCGCGTCCTCGAAACGACGTGAATGTGCGTGCGGAAGCAGGCGCAACCAGCGCCTGAGAGCGTCCGCACCGAACGCCGGATCGCGCATGCCCCACATGAGCGTGGTCGGCACAGGCGACAGCGCGTCGCGTTGTGCGACGAGTCGCTTCTCGAGTGACGAAAAGAATGAATCTGAGCCGCTGAGCGATCGCGCCAGTGCAAAGAGCACTTGTTCGCGACTATCCGCATTGGGAAACACGTTCAGATACTGCCTGTGAATGGCGGGCGTCAGTCGGCGCTTGTCCGCGTAGGCCGCCGGCATAATCACGCGCTGCGAGAAGTTGAGGTGTCGGTACGCCAACCTCCCCAAGCGGCCGCCGATGAGTCGCGCGGGACGACGCATGGACGGGTCGCTGGCCGGCGACCAGGCGAAGGAGTTCACGATCACCAGATGGGCGAGTCGATGCGGATGATCGAGCGCCCAGTCGAGCGCGATCGGCCCGCCGAAATCGTGCACCACGAGTGAGAGCCGGCCACTCGGCGCCACGTCATCAATCACTTCGCGAAACCGACCCGCATGCGCCTCAGGGGAGTAGTCAGCGTGGGGCGGGCGCTCGGAGAGGCCGAAGCCGAGATGATCCACAGCCACCACGCGGTGCGTCGGTGTGAGCGCGCGAATCACATGCCGCCACTCGAAGCTCCACGTTGGGGTGCCGTGCACGAGAACCACAGTCTCGCCCTCGCCTTCGATCACGGCGTGCAGCATGCCGTCGGACACGGCGAGTGGACGTGACGTCCACGACCATTGTTCGCGATCCAGCCATTGGGGAGTGTGCATGTCAGTCGGCATAACGTGACACAGCGTCAGACCAAGCGTTCAACACGGCGTTGGACATTGACGTATCGTAAAGCGGCTTGACGAAATCGTCAAGCGGCTTGACTGAACGCGCGGTGCGCGCTTGTTTGCATGCATGACTCGTCCGGCATCGTTGCGCTCGGCGCAGGATCGTAGTTTCGGCCACGCACTGCTCACCTGCGCGCGTTTGTTCGACGAAGCCGCGCAAGCCCGGCTCAATGAGGCCACCGGCGAACGCCTGGGACGACCGGCCGTAATGCGCCTCATCCCGTACCTCGACACGGTCGGCATTCGTCCCACCGAGCTGGCGCGACGCGTGGACGTTTCCAAGCAGGCCGTCGGGCAGATTCTTGCGGACCTCGAACATCGTGGGTTGGTTGAGTACATCGACGACCCATCCGACGGTCGCGCACGACTCGTACGCCTCACGAAGGAAGGGGTCAAATCATCGCGCCAAGGATTGGCTGTGCTCGCCGAACTCGAGCACGTGGTTGCGCGGCGCGTTGGCCGGAAGCGCATGCGGGAGGTACACGCGGGGCTGGACGCGATCGTGCAGGCCATGCATGCGCTGCGGAGCGAATCAGAGGAACACGATGAGTGATACGGTGCCTCCGCTGCTCACTCCTGAGTCACACGTGACCAGCGCCTGGTGGCAGAACGTCTCAGTGCCTGCGCGAGCTCCGCTTTCGGAAAGCGCTTCAGCCGATGTGTGCGTGGTGGGGCTTGGCGGATCAGGCATCGCTGCCGTACGCGCGGCACGTGCATTGGGTGCGAGTGTGATCGGAGTCGATGCGGCGCGCATTGCCGGTGCTGCGGCCGGCCGGAACGGTGGACTGTTGTTGGGTGGCGTCGCCGACTTTCATCATGACGCAGTGACTCACTGGGGCGAGCGCGCGGCAACGGCGCTCTACATGCATACGCTCGATGAGATGCGTCGCATGCGTGACGACAGTCCGCAGCACACGTGGTGGCGTGGTTCGCTGCGCATTGCGGAAGACGAAGCCGAGCATGCCGACTGCGCGGCACAGTACGACCGCATGCGCGCCGACGAGCTGCCGGTGGAATGGTACGAGGGGCCTGAAGGACGCGGCCTGCTCTTTCCCGAAGACGGCGCGTGCAACCCGGTGCATCGAGTGCTCGCGCTGGCGGCGCGTGCAGAGTCTGAAGGTGCACAACTCTTCGAACACTCTGCAGTGCGCGACATTGCCGATGGTGTCGTATCGTTCACGAACGGTGCGCGAGTCATGGCGCCGCACATCCTGGTGTGTGCCGACGGAGCGCTCGGCACGCTGGTGCCCGAAGCCGCCACGAAGTTGCGCCAGGTGCGATTGCAGATGCTCGCGACGGCGCCTGCGCACGATGTCACGATCCCGCGTGCGGTGTATGCCCGGTACGGATACGACTACTGGCAGCAGACTCAGGATGGGCGCGTGTTCATCGGAGGGGGACGCGACAAATTCGTCGATGCGGAGTACACCGACAGCGACGTTCCGACGCACGAACTGCAATCATGGCTCGAACAGCGACTGCGGTCGGCTGTGCGTACCTCGGCGCCTGTCACCCATCGCTGGGCGGCCACGGTCACCTATTCAAACGATTCCGCCCCGATCGCCCAGCAGTTCAGCAGCGGCGTCTGGGGCGTGGGTGGGTACAGCGGCACCGGCAACGTGGTGGGCGCGCTATGCGCTGCGGGAGCGGCGCGGCGCGCACTTGGTCAGTCCGACGCCTTTCTCGATGTGCTCGACTCACTGCGCTTGCGAACCACTCCGTAGAGCTGAATGCCGATACCGAGCAGCACCGTGAGCACAACGGCAATCATCGCGCCGGTCAACAGACTGACGCTGTCGCGAAGCACAGCGTAAGTCACGATCAGAACGAGCGCGATGGTCGGTACCTCGTTCATGATGCGGAACCTGTCGCTCGTCATCACATGCTCGTTGCGTGCGAGCCGACGCACCACGCCCGACATCCAGCCGTGATAGCCCGAGAGGGCCAGCAGCAGCACGACCTTGACGATGAACCAGCGCTGCGAGAGCAGTGCGGTATTGTGTCCCACCATTGTCAGTCCGCCAAGCCACGTCATCAGCATGGCCGGTGTCGTGATGATGCCGAGCAGTCGCTGCTGCATGATGGTGTACTGTGCGGTGAGAATCGCGCGCGTATTTTCGGGCTGTGACTGCGCTTCGGCATGATACACGAACAGACGCGGCAGGTAGAACAGGCCGGCCATCCATGACACCATGCCGACCAAGTGAAAGATCTTCGCGTAGAGATACACGGAGGTGCGTTGAAGAGTGGACCCGCGAAGCGATCAGGAAACAGGGATGACCCTATCGCCGAGCGCCGACAACCGGAAGCGATGCCAGGCACGATCGCGTTCGATCGCATCGAGCGTGGCGCGCGCGGAGGCGCCGAGCGGTGTGCATGACGGGTCGTGCCGCAACTGAGCAAACGTATCGGTGCTGATCACCGAGCCGCTCACCACAGTATTCGTCGCGTTGCTCACCGCAACCTTTGCGCCCGCGTTGAGCACGCCGTACGGATCGGCCGCCTGCTTGACCACGCGAAAGGCTGTGCGTGCCTCCTCCGTCCAGACGTGGTGCAACAGTGAGGCGCGCAGGCGGCCATCGCCATGCTCGCCAGCGAGCGTGCCCCCCAGTCGCGCCGTCAGTTCGCATACATCGCCCAATAGTGCGCGCATGCGCGACTGCCAGCCGGAGCGCGTCACATCCACGAGCGGGTTCACATGCACATGTGCGTCACCCGCGTGCCCGAAGATCACACCGCTGCAATCGGCACGCGAAAGTGCGTCGCGCACGCCGCGCACATACGACGGCAAGTTGTCGGGCGGCACACAGCCGTCTTCGATGAACTGCATGGAGCGCAGCCGCGGTGCGAGCTGCGACAGAATCGGACTCGCCGCGTGCCGCAGCGCCCAAAGACTGCGTTCTGCTGCGGGATGTGTGGCGGTTGTCACCTCGAACGCACCGGCGCCCGTGTACGCGCGGCCGAGCAGGATCGCCGCGTCACGTGCGGCCGATGCAGATACGCCTTCGACTTCGGAAAGCAGGACTGCTTCGGCCGATTGTGGCAAACCGCTCGCGCCGCCACGCGCCGCGACCTCGAGAAAGGTGCGATCGAGCAGTTCGCACGCGGACGCACCTGCGCGGCGCGCCTCGAGAT
>JBGTFN010000295.1:0-22569 GCA_041747275.1 Gemmatimonadaceae bacterium
GCCGGCGCCGAGCAGCAGCGGCTCCACGATCACGGCCGCCAGCTCGTGGCCGCGCGAGTCGATGAGCGCGTCGAGCGCAGCCAGCGTATCGCCTTCGCTGGGATCGGGCAGACGCGCCACTTCGAAGAGCAGCGATTCGAACGGCGTGGTGAACAGACCGCGACCGCTGGCCGCCATCGCGCCGAACGTATCCCCGTGATATGCGTGGTCGAGCGCCGCGATCAGGCGACGTGGCGTGCCGTTGTTCGCAAACGCCTGCAGCGACATCTTGATCGCGACCTCGACGGCCGTCGAGCCATTGTCGGAGAAGAACACACGCGACAACCCGCGCGGCATGCGCGCAACCAGGGCCGACGCCAGTTCCACAGCCGGTTCATGTGTGAAGCCCGCGAACATCACATGGTCGAGCGTGCGCGCCTGCGCCGCGATGGCCTGCGCGATTTCCGGCTGGCAGTGGCCGTGCGTGGTCACCCACCACGAGGAGATCGCATCGAGCACGGGACGGCCGTTCGTTTCGTACAACCAGGCGCCTGACGCACGCGCGATCGGCAGCGGCAGCGGCATGCCCTGATGCTGCGAGTACGGATGCCATGTATGCGCCTGATCGAGCACCAGCAACTGCTGCTCGTCAGAACTGTACTCGCGGCCTGCGATGGCGACGCCCGCGTCTTCGTCGGACCCTTCTTCTGCCGGACCATCGAACGATTCGTCGGTCAGGTCGTCGTACTCGTCGTCTTCGTACGTCACAGCGATGCTCCGGCACGCAGCGCGTCGAGCAGGTTGGCAGCGAGCGCGTCGATCAGTTCATTGGGGTGCAGCGCACTGACGCTGATGCGCAAACGCGATGTGCCGGCCGGCACGGTGGGCGGACGCACACCGCCGATGAGGAATCCGCGACGTCTCATGTCCCCCGCTACCTGCATCGTGCGCACCGGGTCACCGATCAGCACCGAAATGATGTGACCATCTGCCGATCCCGAGAGTTCGCGCCCGCCCAGTTGCAGGCGATGACGAAGCCGCCGGGCGCGATCGCGCACGGTGCTTCGTCGCCATGGCTCCGTCTCACTGATGCGCAGCGCTTCGAGCGTTGCGGCTGCAAGCGCAGGAGGAGTTCCGGTGGTGAACATGAACGAACGCGCGCGGTTGAGCATGAACTCGATCAGGCGCGACGATCCCGCGACGTACGCACCGGTGGTGCCCAGTGCCTTGCCAAGCGTGCCCACGACCACGTCGATGTTGCCCAGCACACCACACTGCTCGAGCGCTCCGCGACCGGTTGCGCCGAGCACGCCTGTCCCGTGTGCGTCGTCCACGTAGGTGAAGACACCGAACTCCCGCGCGAGCGGCACGAGTCTCTCCAGCGGGAACATGTCGCCGTCCATCGAGAAGACCCCCTCCACCACGATCATCGCGCGACGGAACTGGCCGACATCTGCGACGAGCATCGCGCGAAGCGCATCCAGGTCCGCGTGCGGAAACACGCGCACCGTCGCTCGCGACAGCCTGCAGCCATCCACCAGCGACGCATGATTGAGCGCATCACTGTAGAGGACATCTCGCTCGTCCACGAGCGCCTGAATGGCGCCCACGTTCACCATGTAGCCGCTGGGGAAGAGCAGTGCGCGCGCGCAGTGCTTGAACGATGCCAGTTCGCGCTCGAGCGCCTCGTGGATTGGATGATTGCCGGAAATCAGGCGCGCAGCGCCCGCGCCGGTACCCTCCGACTCCAATACCGCCGCGGCCGCGCGTGCCAGTCGCGGATCCGCGGCCAGTCCGAGATAGTCGTTGGATGCGAAGTCGGCGACGCGCTCACCGTCGAGCAGGACGGTGCCGGCTCGCCGCTGGCGAACCGCGCGCAACGACCGGCGCAGTCCCGCTTCGGCAAGTTCATGCAACTCGTTGTCTAGAACCTCATCAAGCGAAGCCATGCGCGCTACAGTCAACGCGGGAGGAGGCTCGGAGCCTGGTTCAGGAGGGGCGTCGGACATCGCTGCAAAGTAACGCCCGGCGCGCCGCGACCAACCGCTCGCTGATGTTGGGCAAGCGGGGGTCGACAGGCTTCCCTCGCGTCATTTCGCTACCTGACCACGAATGTCAGCGTCGAACTCGTCGGGTGTGCGCTGCACTCGCCTGTATACGTGCCCGGCTGCGGCAAGGTGTACTCCACCGTTTCGCCCGCGTCAGCAGCGAAGAGTCCAAGCCGATGCTGCATGGAGTCGCTGTTGGTGATGCGCACTCGTGGCCGTCCGCCAGCAGCCACAAAAATCGTTTCAGGCAACATCTGCACGCGCCAGAAACGCCGGTGCACTTCGGCCACGCCGCCTTCGGGAATGCGAATGTCGACCGCAGGGCGCGGCCAGGTCGCGAGGGCGGCCACCGCTGTGATGGCCACGACCGTACCGACTTGCAGCACGCGCTTCATCGGAAACAGGTCAGCGCAGCAGACGTTGCAGGTCGCTCACCATGGCGTCCACACCGCTGTTGAACGAGTACATCGTACGCAACACGCCGGTGCCGTCCACGAGAAAGCTTTGCGACGCGTGTGCCATGAGGTAGTCGTCGTCCGAGGCGCCGGGCTCCTGATAGGAACCCACCGCAAACGCCTTCTGGATCGCGGCCACCGTCTCCGCGTCACCGGAGAGGCCGATGAACGATTCATCGAACTGGCGCGCGTACGACTCTGCAAGTACGGCGCTGTCTCGCTCGGGGTCGATCGTCACGAACAACCAGCGCACGCGCTCGCCATCTTCGCCAAGCGTGCGTTTCGCCTTGCTCCACTCACCGAGCGTGATCGGGCAGACATCCGGGCAGTGTGTATAGCCGAAGAACACGAATGTCGGACGACCCGCTTCCGGCGACGTCGAGTATGTGGTGCCGTCGGATTGCACGAAGGAGAATGCGGGAATCTCCCGCGACGGATCCATCGAGATGCCTTTCCACGCCGGCTCTCCGCACGCGGAAAGGGCGAGCAGGACCAGCGCTCCGAGCGCACTGGCCCGCGTGGTCAGGACGCGCATGCCTCGCACAGGCCGTAGAGCACGACCTCGTGCCGCTCGAGCTTGAAGCCTGGCGGCGTCAGCTCGCCAAGCTGGCCGGGACAGCCATGGATCTCGAACACGCGCGCGCAGGTTCGACACCGGAAGTGATGATGGTGCGCCTGACCGGCCACTTCGTACCGCGGCGGCTCGCCCGGAAGCTCCACCGGCGTGAGCCAATCGGTCTCGAGCAGAGAGGCAATGGTGCGGTAGACGGTGGCGATCCCAAGTCCCTGCACATGGTCCCGTCCGGCTTCGAGCACCTCGGTAGGGCCCAGAGGACGGCCCGCATCTTCAAAGACGCGACGGATGGCATCGCGCTGTCGTGTTCGACGTTCCATTCTCAATAATAGTCAGGTGCGCCAACCTGGCGCGGACTGCTCGCTGGCGTGATCGCAGTCGAAGGCTGATCTGAATGCTGGTCTGATCGCTGGCCACTCGCTTGATTCCTCGCCGTGACTACTCAGCCAACCGATCCGCTGCCGCAAGTCCCTGTCGCATGGGGACGCGCGGCGCTCATCATGGTGCTCGCCTTCGCCGCCTCGCATGCACTTGACGCGCTCGCGTGGGAACACCTCCGCGACCCCCAAGTGAACGATCGGGACTGGGGGCGCTGGCTGCGAACCGTGGGCTACCTGCCTGCGTGGATGCTGGGCGCGCTGGCGATGTGGCAGGTGTCGCGCCCGAAGCGTGGGGAGCCGGCGAATGGGCTAGGCTGGCGGGCCGGAGCACTGGTTCTGGCTCCGGCGCTCGCCGGAGCGCTCGCCGAGCTGATCAAGCTGGTCGTTCGTCGGCAACGTCCAGGCGCGGAATCACCGGAGTACCTGTTTCGTCCGTACGACGTGGAGCTGCTCAGCACGAAAGGACTGGGCCTCGTCAGCAGTCACTCGGCGGTCGCATTTGGCGCGGCAGCAATCATGGCGCGCATTTTCCCAGCGAGTCGCGGCGTGTGGTACACCTTGGCGGCCGGCTGCGCTCTCACCCGGGTATTGGCCGGCGCCCACTACCTGAGCGACGTGGTAGGCGCGGCGATTCTGGCGTGGCTGGTGGCCGAGCGGGTGTGGAGATGGGCGTCCCGGCGCGCGAGTACGTCGGTCAGCGGCAGCCGGTAAGCAAAACGGCGGGCTCCCTGAGGAAGCCCGCCGCTTGCGCGTACAAACTCGATGGCGCGAACTGCTTACGCGCGACCGTAACGCTTCTTGAACTTGTCGACGCGACCCTGCGTGTCGATGAGGCGCTGCGTGCCCGTATAGAACGGGTGCGAATCAGCCGTGATTTCGAGCAGAACCAACGGGTATTCGTTGCCGTCATCGAGGGTGATCTTCTGCTCGCTGGTCATCGTGGACCGCGTGAGAATGATCGCGCCCGTGGAGGCGTCCTTGAACACCACCGGGTGGTACGGTGGGTGAATGGCGTCTTTCATGTCCGACTGGCTCCTGACGCGCCCATTTCCGGCGGGCACGCATCGCAGCTCCGAAGAGCTGCCTGGGGTGATCCGGACCACTCGCCCGAGGGCGACATGAGCTGGTCCGGCGCATGCCCGTGCGCAAAAAAACGGCGCGCGAGCACAGTCCCAATTAATGGTCGAGACGGGCGCTCAGGTCAAGCGGCGGTCCGTTCACCATTGCACGATGAGCAGCGCGACCATCGCCCCGCCTGCCGCCAGCCAGCCCAGCCGACGAAAGGGCACCACGCCGTTCACCGGCGGGAGCACTGATCGGGCGACGGTGAACGCGATGTAGAGCATGGTGCCGGCCGCGAACGGCAGGATAGCGATCGCCAGCTGCTCGGCGACTCGCCCCAGTAGCAGCGTCATAGCGGCACCCGCCATCGCGAAGACCGCCGTCATCGCGTTGAAGAGCACGGCACGCATGGGCGATAGTCCGCCGTGCACGAACAGTGCAAACGTCCCCAGTTCGCGCGGCAGCTCGTGCAGTCCGATGGCGAGAGCCGTCAGCAGCCCGAGCTCCGGACGGATCATGAACGTCGCGGCGATCAGGATGCCGTCCATGAAGTTGTGCAGCACGTCGGCACCGAACGCCATGGGCAGCAAGGCACGTGAGCGCTGCTTTGCGACGTGATCGTGCTGATTGTGCTGATCGTGCTGATCGTGCTGGTCATGGTGATCGTGCGTCGGCACGCCCATTGCAAGACCGTGCACGTGCCCGTGATCATGCTGCTCGAGCAGGCGTTCCATGCCGGCGAACGACAGAAATCCGATCACCGAGACGACCGCAACCGTCCACGACGCGCTGTGTGAGAGCGCCTCCGGCAGCAGATGCATCGCTGCCGAGATAATCAGCACGCCGACGCCGAACGAGAGAAGGTTCGGGAGTACCAGACGGACGAGGCGTTCGTTGCGAGCGAGCAAAAAGGTCACCGCGAGCGGCACGGCGCAAACGAATGCGACGGCAAACAACGTGCGGAACCAGACAGACGTGATCACAGGGGAGTGGCGCGGGCAATCGAACGCGAACAGCGAGAATCAATGGAGTATGTATTGATATCTCATTCTCGTCAACTGCCACTCGCTCTCGGCCTCGCGGCGTGGCTTTGTACGCACTCTGTCGCGCGGGGCCTATGCGCTCGCGGCCGACACCTCGTCGTGCAGGCGCACCACCATCTCGATGGGCACGTTCGGGTCGATGGAATCGCGGACCGAGCAGTACTTGGTAACCGCCAGTTCGACCGCGCGCTCGGCGTGCACCTGCTCGATGCCGCCGCCGGTGATGTCGTACGTGAGCACAATGCGTGTGACGCGCGACGGAACGCCGTCGAAGCGATCAGCGTGTACCGCGATGGACATGGCGGTGATGGGCGTCCGACGCTTAGCCAGAATATCGACCACGTCGTATCCGGTGCATGAGGCCAGCGCGAGCAGCAGCGAGTCGACCGGTGACGGACCAAGCCTGGTGTCGCCGTCAATGACGATCTGAGGTCCGCCGTCGCGTCCGCCCGCGAACGCGTGTCCTCCGACCCAGCGCAGGGCGACCCTGGACGGTGGCTTGCTCATGGATGGGCTCCCACTGTGATTGGCGCGCGCACGGCGTTGCCCCACTCCGTCCACGAACCATCGTAGTTGCGCACGCTGGCGTAACCGAGCAGGTACGTGAGCACGAACCAGGTGTGCGACGAGCGCTCGCCAATGCGGCAGTAGGTGATGACGTCCTGCGCGCTGTGCAGGCCGACTTCCTGTTCGTAGATGGCACGCAGCGCGTCAGCTGGCTTGAACGTGCCATCGGCGTCGGCTGCGCGAGCCCATGGCACGCTGCGAGCGCCGGGAATGTGTCCGCCTCGCAATGTGCCTTCCTGCGGATAATCGGGCATATGCGTGCGCTCGCCGCTGTACTCCTGCGGCGACCGCACGTCGATGAGGGGCTTGCGCGATTCCATGTGCTCGCGCGTTTCGTGAAAGAATGCCCGGATGCGGCGATCATCACGTTCGTTGGCGACGAAGCGCGAGGGTGAGAAGGTCGGCACCTCGTTGGTCGTATCGCGCTGTTCGGCCATCCACTTGGCGCGTCCACCGTCAAGCAGCTTCATGTTCGAGAAGCCGAACAGCGAGAACACCCAGAACGCGTAACTGGCCCACCAGTTGTTCTTGTCACCGTAGAAAATGACGGTGGTGCTGTCGTCGACGCCGAGTCGGCGCAGCAGGGATTCGAACTGTGGCCGTTCGATATAATCGCGCTGGACGACGTCGTTCAAGTCGTTGTGCCAGTCGATTTTCTGCGCACCGGGAATGTGCTCGAGGTCGTAGAGCAGCACGTCCTCATTGCATTCCAGCAGGCGGATGGCAGGTTCGCCGAGCCGGGATGCGAGCCATTCAGTGCTCACGAGCACGTCGGGGTGTGCGTAGCCTTTGCTGACGATGGCGGGGTCGGGGGCGTGAGAACCAGGCATGGGGCTCCGGGTGAGGTTAACTGGGAGAGTAGCGGGATTCTCCTGAGCGTCAAACGGGTGAGGGTGGGAGGCGGTTTCGCGGTCTTTGCATGCGTTCCGGGTTGACGACGAGGATTGATGCGCGTGGCCGAGTTGGGCTGTTGGGCGGGGTGGTGGCGATAGTTGCGGCGGACGTCGAGTCACGGCTGGATGGCCTGATGGCCTGATGGACCAGGCCATATGGCCTCATGCTCGATTGACTCCCTGCCGGACGGCTGGTGGCCTGATGGCCATCGTCCCTCGCACGCTTCGCAAAGCCGAACCGATCAGCAATCTCGCCCACTAACGCCGGAACGATCGCTCCGCCGCGCCACCGGAACCCCCCCGGCCTGACATGGTGTTATTGATAGTACTCGAGATCGCCTGAGCCGCCGCCCACGCACACCTTGCTGCACCGCCTTCGGCCCCGTTACCCGTCCCATGGCCCTCGCGCCCGCACTCCCGCAAATGGAACCCTACGCCCGCCACGTGCTCGTCTGCACGGGCGGCTTCTGCAGCGACGACCGACGGGGTCGCGCTCTCTACAGCCGACTCGCGTTTCTGCTCCAGCGAGAGGGACTGCTTTTCGGTCCACAGCGCGTCAAGCGCAGCGAAGCGCCCTGTCTGGGGGTGTGCAATGGTGGCCCGATCGTGGCGGTTTACCCTGAGGGCGTGTGGTATGGCCATGTCACGCCGGAGTTGCTCGAGCGCATCGTCATGGAGCACCTCAAGGGCGGCCGCGTCATCGAATCCGCCGTGTTTCACCGTCTCGACCAGGCAACCGCAGGAGCGGCGAGCGAGACAGGAGAGTGAGGCTGAGCGAGACGGCGGCTTGGCGAGACAGGCGACGGAGCCGCTGAGCGGCTGAGGCGGTTCCGTCCCGCCATATTCCCGGCATCTGCCGTTCAACCCTCCTGAGGGCGGCGTTGTCAGAGAAGGGCCATGACTGCTCACTCGTCGCTGCAGGCCAACGGATCGAACGTCGCTACGGCGACCCAGTCTTCGCACACTCCCGATCCGCTGCTGGCCGGACTGCGGGCGCGTGATGCCGCGTCGGAGAGAGCCTTTTACGAACGGCACGTGGATCGTGTGTACCGGCTCTGTGCACGGATGACCGGGCGCGATGATCTGGCGCAGGAGTGCACGCAGGACGCATTCGTGCGCGCGTTCGAACGCATCGATGCCTTTCGCGGAGAATCCGCGATCGGCACCTGGCTGCATGCGATCACGGTGTCGGTCGTGCTCAACGTACTGCGTCGCGAACGCAGAGCCGATCAGCGGCACGCGGATATCGAGGTGGTCGATCTGCAGCACACCACACGCCCCATCGCTGAGCCCGACCTCAAGGATCGGTTGCGCGCGGCGATCGACGCGCTGCCGCCGGGTTATCGGACGGTGTTCGTGATGCACGACGTCGAAGGCTTCACGCATGAAGAAATTGGTGAGGCACTCGGCGTCGCCGCAGGAACGTCCAAGACACAACTGTTTCACGCGCGGCGGAAGCTGCGCAGCGCACTGGCAGATTTTGTGCGCACGGAGGTGGCATGACCAGGGAACTCAACTTCGATCCGTCGCGCGAACCGTTGCTGCCGGATGAAGAACTGTGGGGTGGACTGCTGCGCCCAGGCGATGCGAACGATGTGTATTCGGACGAGTCGTCGTCGCGTGTCGATACATCGCTCAGCGACACGTCGGATGACAACGCGCTGGATGCGCGGATCCGGGCAATCGCAGAAGCGACGTACCATGTGCCAGGCGAGTCGAGCGTGCCGCGCGACGCGATGTGGGCGGCGATCTCCGCTCGACGCGCATCACCGGCAACCGACGGGCAGGTGCAGTACGAATCGGACACGCCGCCGCCGGTGATCGTTCATCGGCTCACACCGCGCACACATCGACGACTGTGGCCAATGTTCGCCGCGCTCGCGGCGACGTTGGTCATTGGTGTTGCAATTGGTCGTTCGGTAGATCGCAGCACGCAGACTACACCGACAGTTGTTGCCGGCGCATCGGATGACGGTGCGCCCAGAGGAAGTGCGTCCGGGAACACGGCTGCGAGTTCATCCACGAACGTTTCGGGTGCACTACCACTCATGCTCGCGCAACTGACCGTTGAGCACCTCGGCCGAAGTGAGGCGCTTCTTGTTTCCGCGAAGCAGCAACCGAGTGCGCTCGAAGCCGACGGCACGCTGCAGGGATGGGCGCGTGACCTGCTGTCTACTACTCGGCTGCTGCTCGATACGGACCAGCTCACTGATCCGCGCATGCGGCAGTTGCTGCAGGATCTTGAACTCACGCTCGCGCTCATCCTGCAGGCGCAGGCCAGTGGCCGCGCCGTCGATGCGCAGGCGGTTCGTGATGATCTCGACAGCGGGGACTTGCTGCTGCGCGTGCGCAGCGCCTCGATGCCCAGCATGCTTTCCACTGATGACGTCCGGGGGATGTCCGAATGACGTATTCCACGCACAAACCATTGCGCATCGCGCGCCTTATCGCGCTCTCGCTTGTGATGGCGCCGATTGGCACGGTGCTGCCTGCCCAGGAAATCGGCGCGCTGAGCAAGCTCGAGAGCCTGCGATCCTTGAGTACCCTCGAGCACCTGCAATCGATGGGCAACCTTCAGAATTTCGTACAGCTGCGCGCACTCAGTCAGTTGCGTGCACTCGAAAGCTTGCAGGTGCTCAGCGGTATTGGTCAGGATCTCGATGTCGAATACGGTGCACAGGATGATCCGGCCGATTCGATGTTCCGCTCAGCGCAGGCGGCGCTGCGCCGAGGCGAGCATCAGCGTGCCGCCGAGCTGTTCCGCTCCGTTCGGACACGCTTTCCGCGCTCGCGTCCAGCGACCGATGCCGGCTACTGGGAAGCGTTCTCGCTGCATCGCCTGTCGGGTCGCGAAAATCTCCGAACCGCGCTCGAGTTGCTCACCACGCAGCGTGCCCGCTACCCGGATGCGTCGAGTGCAGCGGACGCACGCTCACTTGCCGCGCGCATCGAAGGACAGTTGGCCAGCATGGGCGATTCGCGTTCCGCGCAGAGTCTCATCAACCGTGCAGATCGGATGGCGGGCACCTGTCCGAAGGAAGATGAGGATGAGCGGCTTATGGTGCTCGACGCATTGCTCACGATGGACAGCGAACGCGCCCTGCCCACGCTCAAGACGGTACTGGCTCGGCGAGACGAATGCTCGGCGGTGCTGCGTCGCAAGGCGGTGTTCCTTGTGAGCCGGAAGGGGAGTTCTGAGACTGAGGACATCCTGGTGGACGTACTGCGGAACGATCCCGACAAGGAAGTGCGCGAACAAGCGGTGTTCTGGCTCGGGCAGGCCAACACCGAGAAGTCCACCAACGCGCTGCTCGAGGTGTTGCGCACCTCGCGTGATGCGGCGGTGCTCGAGAAGGCGGTCTTTTCGCTGGCGCAGCAGCGCAACGAGCGCGCGCAGATGGCGTTGCGTGACATGGCGAGACGCAGCGACCTGGACATCGAGGTGCGAGCCAATGCGATCTTCTGGCTCGGACAGCGCGCCCCCGCCGGGAGCAATGCGGAGCAGTTTCTGGTCGACCTGTATCCATCGCTCAATGAGACCAAACTGAAGGAACGCGCGTTGTTCGCGATCGCACAGCGCCGTTCACCGGAATCGCAGCGTTTCCTGGCCGCACTCGCTGCGAATGCGCGTGAGCCGATGGAAGTGCGGCGCACAGCGCTCTTTCATGCCGGACAGGCGGGCATGCCGCTGTCTCAGATGCGCGATATCATGCGTGCCACAAACGAGCGAGAACTGCGCTCGCACCTGGTGTTCGTGATTGCCAACCGCAAGACGCCGGAAGCGGTGGATGCGCTGATGGACATCGTCAGAACCGAAACGGACGTCGAGATCCGCAAGACCGCGATCTTCTGGCTTGGCCAGAGCAAGGATCCGCGAGCGGGCCCGTTCCTGCTCTCCATCCTTGACCGGTGAGGAGCCGAATCATGCAACGAGCACTGAATCGAATGTCAGCGAATCGAACGTCAACGAATCGAACGTCAACTTTGGCGACGAGCGCGTTGTTCGTGCTGACCGCGCAACTCTTGCTGGTGAGTGCAGCCTCGGCGCAGCAGGCGATCAGCGAACGCATCGCGAGCGTGCGTGACGGCGCGTTGCGGCTCTCCTTTCCCTCGCGGGAGGGGGTGTGCGGGAACGGCTCGAGCTGGATTCGCACACGCGACGGAAGTACTACGGGTTCGTGGAACGGTCGCAACGATGTGGAAGTGCAATGCGAACCCGGACCCGTGCGCCTGGTGATCGAGCGTCAGGGCGGACGCACCACCGAGCTGCGTACGTATGTAGGCGGACAGTGGCGCGCGGCAAGCAATGCCACAGATCTGGGCGAGGTTGCCGCATCAAACGCCATCGAGTATCTGATGCGTGAAGCGGAACGCGGTGACGCGCAATCGGCCAAGCAGTCGCTGATGCCCCTCACCATCGCCGATGGCGAAGTGCCGTGGCCTCGCGTGCTCGGCGTGGCGCGAGACCAGTCGCGGCCGCAGTCGGTTCGCACGCAGGCACTTTTCTGGGCTGCTCAGGCGGCCGGAGGCAAAGCCGCGGACGAGATCGGCGCGATCGCGCGCAACGATCCCGATCTCGAGGTGCGCAAGCAGGCGGTGTTCGCGCTCTCCAGGCGCGACGATGGCGTGGAGCACCTGCTGCGCATCGCGCGCAGCAGCACGGATCGCGAGGTGAAGAAGGCGGCGTACTTCTGGCTCGGGCAGAGCAAGGATCCGCGCGCAACCGAGCTGTTCGCGGAGGTACTGGGGCGGCCATGAGGCACAAGACTCGCGGCGTTTGTGCGATCGGCCACCGCCGGTAACCAACGTTTACGGTGGCGGTTGACGGTCAACTGTGGACGGTGAACTGCAAGGAATTCCGTTGCGGTTCGACCGAAAACCGTCAACCGTTCACTGCAACCGTAAACGGTTTACCGATGCGTGCATGCTGCCGCGATCTCTCGCGCGCTCACACGCTCGAGGCCAGGCCGCCCGCCATCGATTCCAGCCGCGCCACCCGCTCCGCCGTCGGCGGGTGCGTGCTGAACAACCGGCTGATCCCCATCCCCTTGATCGCCGCCAGCGGGTTGACGATCGCCAGCGGAGCCATTGCCGGCGAGACGTTCATCGGGATGCGCTTGGACGCCGTCTCCAGCTTCTGCAGCGCACCCGCGAGCGCGAGCGGCCGTCCGCAGATTTCCGCGCCGACACGATCCGCCTTGAACTCGCGCTGACGGCTGATCGCATACTGCATGATCATGGCCGCGATCGGGGCGACGATCATCGCAATCAACCCGACGAACGGATTGCGGCCCTCATCACCGTTGCCGCGACCACCGAAAAAGAACGCGAACTGTGCCAGGTTGCTGATCGCGCCCGACATCGTAGCCGCGGTCGTCTGCAGCAACATGTCGCGGTTCTTGATGTGCGCGAGTTCATGCGCAATCACTCCCTCGAGCTCCTCGCGGTTGATCAGCTGCATCAGCCCCTCCGTGACGCACACCACGGAGTTTTCAGGATTGCGTCCAGTCGCGAAAGCATTCGGCTGCGCGTGTGGCGCTACCGCCACCGTCGGCATCGGCAGGCCGGCGTTCTGGCGCAGCCGGTCGACCATGCGATAGAGATCAGGGGCCTCAGCCTCCGTGACGATCCGCGCCTTGTACGAGCGCAGCACGAGCTTGGACGAGCCCCAGAACATGAAGAGGTTCATCACGGCCGCGAGGCCGAATGCCAGAATTGCGCCGTTGGCTCCACCCAAAGCGGAGCCCAGCCCGACGACGAGCGCCGTCAGACCAGCGAGCAGGACAAAGACTTTGACGTTGTTCATTGGCGTGTTCGAGGTGACGAAGCGATACCAAACCCCATGCGCCGGCCCGGAATGAACGCCCACACAGTCGCTGGGGCTCCGGTTCAGCTTGCCGTAGTACTACACATTCCGACGGATTTCGTCCCGCTAACCTGACCGAAACTGCGCTCGCCAAAATCAGCGAAACCGGCCGGGATGCGCCGCACGGTTTTCGTGTCGCTGCGCGCGCCGCTCGAGTTCGGTCTCCACCGCCCGGATGTGCCGCGGCCAGACGTACGGCGCCCGCTCCTGAAAGCTGCGCCAACTCTCCGGCTCATCGGCCAGAAAGTCAGTGTGCCTCCGGTGCGCCTTGCGCGCGTTGCACGCCAGACACGCCGTCACTACGTTCCCCGCCGAGTGGTCGCCGCCGCGCACACGCGGCTGCACGTGATCCACACTCAGGGTTTCCGGTGTTCCTTCGGTTCCGCAGTACACACAACAAAACTGGTCGCGCGCGAACACCGCGTTGCGGCTCAGCGTGGTGTGCGGTGGCACCGATGCTGGCGAGGCGCTCTGCGCGCCTGGCCGGTTGTGTTCCGTCATGCCCGCTTCCCGGGCCACAGGACCGCCATGGTCAAGATTCCTGATCCGATGCGTCGCCACATGATGACGCGGTTGACACGCTTCTTCGATCCCGACGAAGCCGCAGCCGCGAGTCCCGGCGACCTTCCTCCCCGACTTACCCACACTGCTCTCGAGGCACTACGCATGTCCCGCTCCCGCGATCGAATCCTCACGAACCTCGAGGAGATGTACACCGAAGCGTTTGCCCGTGCCAAGGAAACCGGTGACGCCGCGCAGATGGCGTCGCTCGACTTTGCCTATCGGCGCGAGCAGTTGTACTTCGAAATCCTGCTCGACGTGCGTGACGCGGTGGAGAAGCGCGGGTAGTCACGATGCGCAGGCGTCTGATTGACGGGTTGCTGCGAGGGCCGCTCGCGAAATCGCTCGCGTGCTCGGTTGCGCTCACGCTTGCGCTCACGCTTGTGCTGCTGCCGTCGATCGGCGTCGCGCAGGACACCACAGCGCGGCCTCGGTCCCAGCCGCTTGCGGTCGTGCGGGTGAACGGGTCCGTCGTTCGAGCACCCGACTCGAGCCACGCCGCGCATATTCCCGTCGGTTATGGTGACTGGATCAATTGGGGCATGCGCGTTGATTCAGCGCCTGCGGGAGTTCTGCACTCGACGGCCACATTCTTCGAGCCGGCCGGCGCCAATGCCTTGGCGACGATTCGGATTCCGTTGCAGCTCGGGGTGCTCGGCGAGCCGACGATCACGACGCGCCCACGGCCGTTGCCGCCGCTCACTTACGGCGGGCAGCGAGCCGAGCTGCCCAGTGCAGAGGCCGAGCGCGTCGCGACCCACGCCTACATGCGCCAGCTCCTGGAGGTCGGCGCGCTGTTCGAATCAGCGCCGGTCGGAGGTACAAGGGTCCGGCGTACGCGGTATTCCGATGGTGCGGGAAATGTCGCACTCATCTTCGACGCGCTGCGCACGAGCCGCACGCTGCGTGACACGACTGTTTCCGGGCGACAAGCGTACATCGTGCGCGACAGCACGGCAGTAGAGATTGAACACGTCACGCTACGTCCGTCGCGTTTTCACAAAGCAGTCGCCCGGATCAAGGAGTCGGTTCGCGGAACGATCCTCGGCATCAGGCTCGTAGACGCGGAAACGGGCCGAACATTCAATATGCAGGACACACTGGCCCTGCAGGGCAGGATTCTGACAGACGATGGCCTCGGTGGTCAGTTCGGTAGCCCACTCGTCATTCGGTCGGTACGACAGTCCTCGCTACTCGACGCATTCTGGCAGGCGGCCCTTCCACGCGAAGCGCTGGACATGGTGCGCTACGATGCGCCGCGTGCGCAGCCGCTTACCCTTGCTCACCACGACTCGCTCTTTGCGCTGCTGGACACAGCGAGTGCGCTCACTACGCGGGATTCAATCAGGGCTCGACTTCTCTCGCAACGCGATCCTGACGCACCGCGCGACTCGACGATCTGGCCGCGTGTTCGCACGCGCTCGCTCACGATTGGCGATACCGCTTCGGTCATCCGGGCGCGGTTGGGCAACCCTTCCATCGACACGGCGGACTATCGCGTGATGCGCGCGCCGCTCGCCGATGCGGAAACAGCTTTTCGGCAAGGTGTTGATCGCGAGGTTTTGGCGCTTGGACTCATCGACGAGCTGCTGCGGAAGCCACCAGTGCTGCGCGCGGAAGCAGAGACGCCCGTTTGCCTTCCCGAGGCTTGTGCGGCCATGCGTGAGGACGCGGGCCACGGCCAACCCGGGTTGCAGGCGGTAGGCCTCGTCGCGTCAATGGTCACTGAGCCACGCGTTTGGACCGACTCGGTGATCAAGTATGCCGCCACCAACCCGTTCCTAGTCACGCATGCGCTGCGGTTTGCGCAAGGTGTCGCTTCGGGCCCGAACTCGGGTGGCGGCGCAGGCGCGAGGGCGGCGATTCCCGCACCCGACGCGTCCTACGATGCGTGGAGACATTGGCTGGTCGGACTCGACAGCAGCTACGTGCAGGCGCTACGCGCGGACACGGCCAGACTGCGGATCGCGCAGCGCATACAGGGCACGCCACGCCCGATTCAGGCCTCACCCCAGGCGGCCGTCGCGATCCGCTTCACCCAGGTTCGCACGGGTCTGGACTACGAGGCGGCGCTCCGGCGCCATCGCGACACGACCAGCGCAGACTCGGCGCGTGCGCTCTTCGATGCGCTTCTGATCGCCATGGGTGATCGCCGATACACAGATGTCGAGCTTATGCGCATTCTGCTGGGCCCGATGGGTCCGGAGCGGGACGTTGCGAAGGCGCAGCTGAAAGGCGCGGACGGGAGACGCTTGTTCAATCTCCCCCTTGCGAGCGATTCAATGGCGACTGTCATTGGTCGGCACCTGGTGAACATGGTGTTCGCAGACAGCGCGCCCTCGCGCGCCGATACCGATGCGCCGTGGAGCACCTGGTTCCCTCGGCAGACCGCCGTATCCGGCATGCCGCGCTACGTGTTGATGCATGCACATCCCGACGCCGTGCGCGCGCGTGCAGCCGAGTTGGGCTTCGCACCAGTGGAACGCGACTGGCAGCTTCGGCCCGGAAACGATGGGTATCTCATCGAGCTGGGACCGATTCGACAGCAGGGACCCTTCGTTCAGGTCACCGTGACACAGACCAGCCTGCGCTCACGCAGCGCGTCCCGTTCCGGTGGCTACGCGAGCGGGTTTTCCCTGACGCTCGTTGAGGGGCCTGATGGGTGGACCGTTGTGGATGCTTCGGCGTGGGTGACCTGAGTAGAGGCGTTACGCGTCGTCGCCCGTGACGCCGCGCAGCAGTTCGGGCACATGCAGCACCAGCGGTGCGTCGGGCCCGGCCGGAGATTGCCATCGCACCTGACCGCTGTGCCGAACTTCAGCTGGCTGGCCAGGCGTTGACACGTACAGGCACCGGTCGCGCAGGTCGACGCGCCAGTAGGTCTTCACGCCGGCACGCATGTACGCGGGCCCCTTGAAGTCGCGGTCGTACATTCGCGAGCCGCGTCCGGAGATCTCGACGGCGAGCCACAAGTCGCGCATTTGCAGCCACTTGCGCGGCACGGTGCCGTCGTCGGGAACGACGAGAATGTCGGGTTCCATGTGCGTGGCGGGTGCGATCTGTACGGCTCCGGGGGTCAGTACGTGGACCGCCACGTGCGGTAGGAAGTAGCGCACCATCTGCTGCATCAGCCGCGATTGCACGACCTGATGCGGTGACTCCGGCGCCGGCGTCACGAGCAGGAAACCTTCCACGAGCTCGTAACGATTTCCGTCGTCGGGAAATCGCTCCAGATCATCGAGCGTATAGCTGGGAAGCAGCGAAGGCATCGCCATGGCGGTCGCGATTGAGGTTCCCATAAGCATGTGCTCCGCGCAATGGTGGCGCAACTCGGCGTGTCACAGTTCGACATGCCGCAACATCTCGCGCTTCCGGCCTGAGCACTTCATCATTCCGCTGCATGCCAGATCATATCTCTCTCTCCATCGTCAACGCCCGCATATGGACCGGCGACCCGTCGCGTCCGTGGGCCGACGCCATCGCGGTGGCAGGCGATTCGATCGTCGCTGTGGGTTCCAGCGCAGAGATCCGGAAGCTCGCGCCCTCGACCTCACGGGTGATCGACGCGGAAGGCGGCATGGTGACGCCCGGTTTCATCGACGCGCATGTGCATTTCCTCACAGGCGGCTTTGCGCTGTCGTCCGTGCAGCTGCGCGACGCGTCCACGCCGGAGGAGTTCACGCGTCGCATCGCGGACTACGCACGCACGTTGCCGTCCGGCACCTGGATCCTGAACGGCGACTGGGACCACGAACAGTGGGGAGGGGAACTGCCCACCCGGGCCTGGATCGACAGCGTCACACCCGATCACCCGGTGTGGATCAATCGGTTGGACGGTCACATGGCGCTGGCGAACAGCGCGGCGCTCACCGCCGCCGGCATCTCTCGCGACGTTGCCGACGTGAGCGGCGGCTCCATCGTGCGCGACGAACGCGGCGAGTTGACAGGCGTCTTCAAGGACAACGCCATGTCGCTCGTGTCGCGGGCCATTCCCTCGCCCACCGACGTGCAACTCGATCACGCGCTCGACGCGGCCATGACACACGTCGCTTCAAAAGGCGTCACGGCCGTGCACCACATGGGTGTGTGGGATGACCTGCCCGTGTTTCAGCGTGCGCGCGATGCGAACCGCGCTCGCACGCGCATCTACGCGGCGGTACCGCTCGCGACGCACGCGCGACTGGCAGCGCATGTCGACGAGCATGGCAATGGTGACGCACTCTTTCGCGTCGGTCTGCTCAAGGCGTTCGTGGATGGCTCACTCGGATCGCACACGGCCGCGATGCTCGAACCGTTCACCGATACACCGGGTGAATCTGGTTTCTTCGTGACCGACCCCGACACGATGCATGCATGGATGCGCGCAGCCGACTCGGCGGGCCTGCAACTCGCCATTCATGCAATCGGCGATCGCGCGATTCGCACGCAGCTCGATCTGTTTGCACGCGTCGCGCAGGAGAACGGGCCGCGTGACCGCCGCTGGCGCATCGAACATGCGCAGCATGTGCACCCGGATGATGTTGCGCGGTTCAGCACGCTCGATGTCATCGCCAGCATGCAGCCGTATCATGCCATCGACGACGGCCGCTGGGCAGACAAGGTGATTGGTGCGAAGCGAGCGCTCGGCACATATGCGTTCCGCTCGCTGCTTGACGCAGGGGCGCGACTGGCGTTCGGCAGTGACTGGTTCGTGGCTCCGCCCACGCCACTCGAAGGCATCTATGCCGCTGTCACGCGTCGCACACTCGATGATGCACACCCGGATGGCTGGGTGCCGTCGCAGAAGATTCGTGTGGAGGAAGCGCTGCGTGCCTACACGCTCGGCGCCGCGCACGCGGGCTTTGCCGAGACGCAGACCGGCGTGCTCTCACGCGGCCGACTGGCCGATCTTGTGTTGCTGGACCAGGACATCACGCGCATTGCACAGGAGCGCATTCGCGAGACGCGGGTGCGTCTTACCGTGATGAACGGGCACGTGGTGTACGACGATATCAGCGCGACAACCCGTATATGATGTAGTTGGTTGCGAACTTGTACGCGTCGTTGGAGAGGTTGACCGGATACCAGCCCTCGCCTGACCACTCCATGTAGTCGCCGATATCGTTGTTGAAGTTGATGATCACCTGCAGCCGCTGCGTGGGATCGTTGTTTTCGAAGATGCCAAGGTATTGGGCGCGCGCCTGTTCGGTGGCGGGATGCGTCATGCCGTCGAGCGTGGTGATCTTGAAGAACGAGTTGAAGACGGGGTGCGAAACGTCGAGCGGAAAAATGCGCGCGTCAGGCAAGACGGCACGCATGCCCTGTTCGAACACCTGCCACTGGCGTTCGAAGTAGAAGTCATCGACGATAAGGAACCCACCCTTCGCCAGCCACGTGCGCAGGCCTGCAGCTTCGGTGTCGGTCGGATACCAGTAGCCGGGCTCTGTGAGATATGCGATGGAGTAGTTGAACAGCTCCGGATCGTCGAGTGTGTGAATGTTGCTGCCGTCCTTGTGCAGCTTCACCGTGGAGAGCTCGTTCAGGATCGTCATGAAGTTGCGCTCCATCGCCGGATAGTCGGCGCTCCACGCCATGCGATAGCCTTGTGTATACCTGATTCGTACGAACGTGAAGCGTCCATCGTATGGCACGTTCGGCTCTATTACCATCCGCCGGCGCTGTGACCACGCCTCAGGGGCGTCGAGCAACAGCAGGGCGGAAAGGCACAGGGCGGGCAGCCAGCGCGCCATGCGGCATGAGAAACGTGAAAACATGGCGGACCGGTCGGTGGGGCAGCGTGCA
This sequence comes from Gemmatimonadaceae bacterium, assembly GCA_041747275.1. GTDB lineage: Bacteria > Gemmatimonadota > Gemmatimonadetes > Gemmatimonadales > Gemmatimonadaceae > JAABRT01. Next base: position 19,210 of record JBGTFN010000295.1, read on the forward strand.
GCAGCGAACATCTGCATGATCAAACGCATGAGCCACCCAACCCGTTCGGACGCGGGCGGCACCAACCGCCCGTCCGGGGTTACAGTTGTGCGCATACCCCGGACGCACAATTTTCCGGGTCGACAACCACCCTCGGAGATTCCCATGCTTGCAGTCCGTCAGGCGCTCATCGCAGCTGCCGTCGCCACGTTTGCCATCGTTCCCGCCGCGTACGCCCAGCAGGCCGCGCCACCGAAGCCGATGCACGGGCACGGTGCGCATCACGCTGAAGGCGCCAAGGCCGAGGGCGCAAAGGAAGAGCACGCGAAGAGCGGCTGGAAGGAACTGGACACCTTCCACGACATCATGTCCGCGGCGTGGCACCCAGCCAGGAACGACAGCCTCGCACCCGCGCGCGCCGCAGCGGGCACACTCGTCTCGGCGGCCAAGGCATGGGCTGCCGCCAGCGCTCCCCACGGCTGTGACTCGCCGCCTGTGAAGGCATCGATCGCGAAGCTCGTGCCGGAGTCGGAAGCCGTGGCGTCCCTTGTTGCGCGCAAGGCAGATGACGCCGCGCTGAAGGCTGCGCTCAAGACGGTGCACGATACCTATCACGTAGCGGAAGCGGCGTGCAAGCCGGTGAAGCACGAGGGGCACCCCAACGCATCTTGACATGCACTTTCGAAGTAGTCATGATGAAGTGACTACTTCGAGAGGTGTCAGATGGCCGGGAAGAAGCGTGTACGTGAGGTGGGCGTGGCCGAGTTCAAGGCGCATTGCACCACAATCATGCCTGAGGTCAGCGAGAGCGGGGACGTCGTGCGCGTCATGAAACGCGGCCAGCCGCTCGTCGACATTCATCCGGCGAGCGTGTCCGCGCCGACGCCTTTCTTTGGCAGGCTCGCCGGAAGCGTCACGCGTGCGCACGACATCGAACAGCCGCTTGACGTACCGTGGAATGCTGAGCACTCGCTCGCCTCCGTCGATCCCAACGCGACGGATCACGATGAGACCATCGGCTGACAGCGCGGTAATCGTTCTCGATACCGCCGTCTGGATCTGGGCGATGGGCAGCGACAAGGTCCGACTCGGTGCCACGGCGCGACGGCGCATCGAATCCGCCGCACGTGACGGGCGTCTCGCGGCGTCGGCAATTTCGGTGTGGGAGATCGCGATGCTCGTCCGCAAGCGTCGCCTCGCGCTTTCGGTGCCGGTGGCACAGTGGGTGCGCGAAAGTGAGCAGGCCCCGGGCCTCAACGTGATACCCGTGTCGGCCACGCTTGCTCTGGAGAGTGTGGAGCTGCCCGACTTCGAGCATCACCACGACCCGGCAGACCGCCTGATCGTGGCGACAGCGAGGCAGGAGGGGGTGCTGCTTACCACAGACCGCGTGCTGATCGACTGGGCGTCCAGCTACGGCCATCTGCGCGCCGAGGATGCGTCGAAGTAGCTCCAGCGCAGCGCCACCGGTGTACGTAGATCTGCAGTCCCCCTTCCCGGAGTCTTCCATGATTTCTCGTCGCGACTGGTTTGGCGTCACCCTCGGCGCCGGCGCGTCTCTTGCTCTTTCTCCCCGTCTGCTGCGCGCCATGCAGGAGAGTGCGCGCGCGCTGCAGCCGGGCGTGCTGCTCAAGCGCGCCATTCCGTCCTCGGGCGAGATGTTGCCGGTGATCGGTCTGGGCAGCTCGGCGACCTTCTCGCAGGTGGCGCGCAGCGAGGACGTGTCCGCGCTGGAAGAGGTGCTGCGCACGATGGTGGAGCGTGGCGCGAGCGTCTTCGACACGGCGCCCAGCTATGGCGCGTCGGAGCAGACGGCGGGCACCATCGCGAACAGTCTGGGCATCGCCGACAAGTTGTTCTGGGCGACGAAGGTCAACGTTGTTGGCCGAGGCGGCGACGCCAAGGCGGATCCGGCGGCGGCTCGTGCGCAGATCGACGCGTCGTTCGGCAAGGTAAAGAAGGACAAGATCGACCTCATTCAGGTGCACAACCTGGCCGATGTGCCAACGCAGTTGGGCATACTGACTGAGCTCAAGAAGGCAGGGCGTATTCGCTACACCGGTGTGACGACTACCAGTGACAGCGCCTACGATCGTCTGGCCGAGTACATGCGGAACGAGCCCATGGACTTCATCGGCATCGACTACGCAGTGGACAACCGCGGGGTGGAAGAGGTGATTTTGCCGCTCGCGCAGGAGCGCAAGATTGGTGTCCTCGTCTACGCGCCGTTCGGCCGCACGAGTCTGTTCCGGCGGGCAGCGGGCGTCGACGTGCCCGAATGGGCGAAGGAATACGACATCAGTTCGTGGGCGCAGTTCTTCCTCAAGTTCCTCGTGAGCCATCCAGCGGTGACAGCCGTCACCCCGGCGACCAGTCAGGCGAAGAACATGATCGACAATATCGGAGGGGGTATCGGTCGGTTGCCCGATGCGGCGGCGCGGACGCGCATGGCGGCGTTCGTGGATGCCCTGCCGGCGGCGGCGCGGCGTTGAGCAGGCGGCTCGATGCCTGAATGAATGAATATGCAGTCGATTATGCAGTGATACTCAGGGGAAAATGCGGCGCCGATGAGGCGCCGCATTTGTTTGGTGGACTTGTGGGACCAATACCAACCGTCACATGACTGGTTGCTACGGGCGCGTGACGGGTAGAGGCCTTTGCGGCGTCTCAACACGCCGTCGCAGTCACGAGTTTGGCAACGTGTCGGGGAAGAAATTTCCTCTTTCGTAAATCGCCACTTCGCCATACACTGGACCGCGCTTTGTTACACGCTTGTGTCCGCCTCGAGTTGGTGCGGTCACAGGTGCCCACCCTGAGGAGGACGTCCCTATGCGACACCCTTGGCACCGTTTCGCGGTGCTGGCGGGGCTATTGGCAGTTGCGGTTCCCGCCGCACTCCAGGCCCAGACGGCAGGCAGCATCGCCGTTACCGTCACCGACTCCAGCAGTGGCCAGCCCGTCGAGGCGGCCCGCGTGTTTCTCGCCGGCACCACGTTCGGCGGTCAAACCGGCAACGACGGAAAACTGCTGCTCCGGCCTGTTCAGCCAGGCATCTACACCGTGCGCGTGTTGCGCGTCGGCTACGGCGAAACCAGCCGTCGAGTCACTGTAGTTGCCGGCCAGGCTGCTGAAGTACGTGTTCAGCTTTCAACAGTCAGTATCAACCTGCAAGCCGTCGTTACCACGGCCACAGGTGAGCAGCGACGCAAGGAAATCGGCAACGCCACGGCGAACATCGACGTCAGCAAGGTGTTGGAGACGGCTCCAGTCGCCAACCTCAACGACCTGCTGAACTCGCGCGCGCCGGGCGTCACCGTCACCTCCGGCACGCAGACGGGTACCGGTGCCCGCATTCGTGTGCGCGGCATGAACTCGGTCAGC
>JBGTFN010000296.1:0-19148 GCA_041747275.1 Gemmatimonadaceae bacterium
GGCGGGCGCGGCGTTGCTCGCGGAGCCGCGCACGCGCGTGGTGGCGGAAGGACCGGACTGGCTCAAGGCGGAGTCGAAGAGCCTGATTTTCCGCTTTGTCGACGACATCGATGTCATCATTGACGAAGACGAGCGTGTCATCCGATTTCGTTCTGCGGCGCGGAAGGGCAAGAGCGATTTTGGCGTGAATCGTCGGCGCATGGAGCGCTTCAGTGAGCGATTGCGCCAGTCTACTGCGCGATGATTGACCGAACGGTGACCGGGCGCTCCGCGCGTTCGCTCACTATCGTGCAGCCTGACTGGCTCGAGGACGTGATCGACTACAGTGTGCGTTGCAATTCGGACGCCGAGCAGGTCGCGCTGGCGATTCGCCTCGCAAAGGAGAACGTGGAGCAAGCGAGCGGCGGTCCGTTTGGTGCAGCGGTGTTCGAAGCGCAGAGTGGACGGCTCGTGTCGGTTGGCGTCAACCTGGTGGAGCCCTACTCGAATGTCGCGCTTCACGCCGAGGTCGTGGCGCTGATGTTCGCGGGGCGCGAGTTAGGCACATTCTCACTCGCGTCGCCGCCACACCGGGTGGCGTACGTGCTGGCGACGTCGTGCGCTCCGTGTGCGATGTGCCTGGGCGCGGTACACTGGACCGGTGTCTCGCGTGTGGTGGCCGGCGCGACGCGCGAAGACGCGACGGCAATCGGCTTCGACGAAGGGCCGGTGTTCCCCGAATCGCTCGCGTATCTCGAGCGTAACGGCACCGTCTGTGTGGAAGGTGTGCAGCGCGAGGCGGCGCGTGCGGTGCTGGAGCGTTATGTGGCGCTGGGGCGCGCAGTGTACAACGGCTGAGACTGCAACGCTGGCGCAGGCGCGTTGCAGGAGGCAGTTTGTGAAAATGCGGGCCGATCGTCCAGCCGTCTCCATCCGTACAGCCACAGTGGCCGATGTGCCGCTCATCCTGCACTTCATTCGCGGGTTGGCCGAGTACGAGAAGCTCGCGCACGAGTGTGTCGCCACCGAGGCTACGCTCGAGCAATCGCTTTTCGGGGAAGGCGCAGGCGCGGAGGTCGTGCTCGCATTCGCTGACTACAAGGCGGCAGGGTTCGCGCTCTTCTTCCACAACTACAGCACGTTTCTCGCGCAACGCGGACTCTATCTCGAAGATCTTTTCGTTGATCCTGCCTTCCGCGGACGCGGCATCGGTCGTGCGCTGCTGGCGCATCTCGCGGGGCTTGCGATGGCGCGCGGATGCGGACGCTTCGAATGGTCCGTGCTGGACTGGAACCGTGATGCGATCGCGTTCTATGAGAAACTTGGTGCACGTGCCATGTCCGATTGGACGGTGTATCGGGTGACGGGCGATGCGCTGACCCAACTGGCGGCGGAAGCAGCAACCGATGTGGAACGATAGATCGTCGCGACGGGAAGTCCTTCGCGGACTGGCTGCGGCTGCCGCTGGTATAGTGGCGCTGCCCGACGTCGTGAGCGCGTTCGAGCGCGCGAGTGCGACGAATGCATCGCTGAACCAACCGTACAAACAGTCGCTGAACGACGTCGTGCAAGGAACCCTTCGTGAGTCAGCGCGCCCCGCAATCGGCTTGCAGCTCTACACCGTGCGAACGCTCATGTCGCGGGATGTAAGCGGCACACTGGCCGCCATTTCGGCCGCCGGCGTTCGCGAAGTGGAGTTTGCCGGATACCACAATCTCGCGCCGGATGCGCTGCGCGCGATGCTATCGCAACACGGCTTGACGGCACCCGCCGCGCATGTTCCGATTCCGTCGGTGCGCGACGGATGGACCCCTGTGCTCGACGCCGCTGAAACGCTCGGACATCGCTGGCTCGTGATCCCATGGGTAGGCAACGACGTACGCGGTTCCCTCGACGGGTGGCGTCGTCTCGCCGCGCAGCTCAACGCGGCGGGCGAGCTGGCCAGGGCGCGCGGCATGCGCATGGCGTATCACAATCACGACTTCGAGTTTGCCACGATCGAAGGTCGGATTGCCTACGACGTGTTCGTGGAATCGCTCGACCCGACACTCGTGGATCTGGAACTCGATCTCTACTGGGCGGTGAAATCCGGTCAGGATGTCGCTGCGATGTTGCGCGCTCGACCCGGTCGCTTTCCGCTCTGGCACCTCAAGGACGCCGGCCCCGCGCCGGAGCGCGCCATGCTGGATGTCGGCGCCGGCACGATCAATTTCGCCGCGCTCTTCGAAATGGCGAACGGCCCGAAGCACGCCTTCATCGAACACGACAGCCCTGCCAATCCGCTCGCCACCGTGCAAGCCGGCGCCGCGTGGCTCGCTCGACTGCCAGGGAACTGACTCAGCGCCGTTCATCTGATGACAAGCCCTTGGCGTGTTTGCGCATTTGCGCCTTTGCGCTCACTGCGTCAGCCACCGCATCAATCGTTGCCTCTCGCACCTTCGCGCTTTGCCCCTTGCCTTCGCGCGTTCGCAGCGCAGGTTGGGTAATGCAAGCCAATCAGCCAAGCGCGACGTACGACGTCGCCATCGTTGGATCTGGTGCCGGCGGCGCGACCGCCGCCTACATGCTCACCAAGGCGGGCGCGAAGGTGATCTTGCTCGAGGCCGGACCATGGTGGGACAACACCAAGGACTCGGCGATGCTCAGGATGCCGTACGAATCACCGCGCCGAGGTCGCTCCACACCAGAGCGTCCTTTCGGCGAGTGGGACGCGTGCCTTGGCGGATGGGATGTGGAAGGCGAGCCGTACACCGTCGCCGAGGGTTCGCAGTTCCGCTGGTGGCGCGCACGCATGCTTGGCGGACGCACCAACCATTGGGGCCGGATCTCGCTACGCTTCGGGCCCGACGACTTTCGTCGCAAGTCGATAGATGGACTCGGTGACGATTGGCCGATCACCTACGACGACGTCTCGCCGTGGTACGACGAAGTGGACAAGCTTGTCGGCATTTTCGGCAGCCGCGAGGGCCTGTTCAATCATCCCGACGGCATCTTCCATGATCCGCCGGCTCCGCGCTGCTATGAGCGACTCGTCATGGAGGCATCGAAGCGTCAGGGCGTGACGTGCATTCCTGCGCGCCTGTCGATCATCACCAAGCCACATGAGGGGCGCGCACCGTGTCATTACTGCGGCCAGTGCAATCGCGGCTGCATGACGAACTCGAACTTCTCCGCGCCCAACGTGCTGCTGTTTCCTGCGCAGAAGACGGGGCGCCTCGAGATCATCACGAACGCCATGGCTCGTGCGATCACGGTTGGCGACGACGGACTCGCGAACGGAGTGAGCTACATCAACAAGAGTACGGGCATGGACGAGCATGTCAGCGCGGGTATCGTGGTGCTGGCCGCATCAAGCTGCGAGAGCTCGCGCATCCTGCTCAACTCGACGTCAACGCATCACCCGCAAGGCATCGCGAACTCGAGTGGCGTCGTGGGCATGTACCTGACGGACACAACGGGTACCGATGTCGCGGGCTTTGTGCCCTCGCTCGCGTCCGCACCGACGCATAACTGTGACGGCGTGGGTGGCGGTCATGTGTATATGCCGTGGTGGCTCGACAACGCGAAGCTCGACTTTCCGCGCGGATATCACATCGAAGTGTGGGGCGGTCGAGGCACGCCGAGCTATGGCTTCATGGGCGGCATTCAGGCGTATCCGGAGGGTGGCGGCTACGGCGCCGATCTCAAGGACAGCTATCGCAAGTACTGGGGCACGACCATCGGCTTCTCCGGTCGCGGCGAGATGGTGCCCAACGCCGAGAGCTATTGCGAGCTCGATCCTGACGTGACAGATCAGTACGGAATTCCCGTATTGCGCTTTCACTTCAAATGGACCGACCACGAGTACAACCAGGTCAAGCACATGCAGGAAACGTTTCGCAGCCTGATCGCCGATTTGGGCGGCGAGGTATTCTCGAGCATGCCCACACGGGAACGCGGATACGGCATCGCCACCGGCGGTCAGATCATCCATGAGCTGGGTACGGTGCGCATGGGAAGCAACGCGAGCACGTCCGCGCTCAACAGGCAATGCCAGGCATGGGACTGCAAGAATGTTTTCGTGGCAGACGGCGGTCCGTTCGTCAGCCAGGCCGACAAGAACCCCACGTGGACGATCATGGCGCTCGCGATGCGCACGAGCGCCTACATCATGCAACAGCGAAAGGCGGGGCAGCTCTGATGGAACGCCGGGACATGATCAGGATAGTGGCGACGCTCCCGCTCGCGACGTGGGCGCTTGGCTGCGACGGAGTGGAGAGTGCTTCCGAGCGCGCAGCGAGCGCGTTGCAGCCGGGCGGCGTCGGCGACTTCGTACCGGCGTTTTTCAATCCGCTCGAGTGGCGGACCGTTCGCGTGTTGGTGGACATCGTGATCCCGAGAGACGAACGGTCGGGCAGTGCTACAGATGCTGGCGTACCCGAGTTCATGGACTTTATCATGATCGAGTATCCCAACAATCGCGCACGCATGCGCAACGGGCTCGGTTGGTTGAACGCCGAGGCGCGCGAGCGTTTCGGCAAGCCGTTTCCGGATGTCACCGATGACGAGCGCATCGCGCTCGTCGAAGACATCGCGTGGCCGAAGCGCGCGAAGCCCGAGCATGAGGCGGGCGTGCAGTTCTTCAACGCGTTCCGCGATCTCACCTCGACAGGGTTCTGGAGCAGTCGGATGGGCGTGAAGGATCTGAACTATCAGGGAAACGTGGCTATCGCAGAATGGAAGGGATGTCCGCGGGAGGTGCTGCAGCACATCGGGGTACGCAGCGTATGAACGCGTGCCTGGTCGCGGGCTTGGCGTTCGCTGTTGTTTTCACCGCCAACACGGTCGGTGCCCAGGCTGCTCGGTCGGGAGCGCAGTCTGGCGAGCACCCGGCGACGCGTCGCACCGCGCCCGCGCAGGCCGCTCAGCAGGATACCGCGAGGCGCCTCGCACCAACCGTATTCGGTGCGTACAGTCGACATATCACCACGACGACGCCCGCGGCGCAGGAGGCGTTCGATCGGGGCATGCAGCTCATGTATGTCTTCACACCGCGAGACGCCGCGAAGGAGTTTCGCGTTGCGCTGCACAAGGATCCCGCATGCGCGATGTGCGCGTGGGGCGAAGCGTGGTCGCTGGGCGCGTATCTCAACGAACCGATGCCGCCAGCGAACGCGCCGCTCGCCTACGCGGCAGTGGCGCTAGCCGATTCCCTCGTCCTTGGTGCCGCAACTCCGACGGAGCGCGCCCTGATCTCCGCGATGCGTACACGCTACGCCCCCACGCACGACTCGAGCACACGACGATCGCTCGACACCGCATACGCAAACGCAATGCGCGAGGTGGCTGAAGCGCATCCCGATGATCTCGACGTCGCCACGTTGTACGCCGAAGCCTTGATGCTGCTCGAACCGCGTCGAGGAATGAACGATACCGCGCGCGCTTCAATGCGTCAGGTGCTGGGAGTGCTTGAAGGCGTGCTCGCCCGTGACATTCGTCATCCCGGAGCCTGCCATCTGTATGTGCATGCAACCGAAGCGACGCAGGATCCGGGGCGCGCCGAAGCATGCGCCGAACATCTCGGCGCCTCCGTGCCGGGCGCGAGCCACATGAACCACATGCCGTCACATACGTTCAACCGCGTAGGGCGGTGGGGCGATGCGGTGCGTGCGAACATCACAGCCTGGCATTCCGATCAGCGCGCGGCGTGGGGCGAGGGCGTCGCGATCTATCCGTCGCACAACCTGCACATGCTGTTGTTCGCGGCGTCGTACGACGGTCAGGGCGCAATCGCCATCCAGGCAGGTCGGGACTACGGCAAGCTCGTACCCGGCGGCTCGTTCTATCACGCACTCACGCTCGTGCGCTTTGGCCGCTTCGACGAGGTGCTCCAGCTGCGTGAGGCGCCGAACAATGTGCTCTATCGCGGACTCTGGTTATTCTCCCGTGGCTATGCGCATCTGCGCACCGGCATGCTGGACAGCGCGCTGGCGAATCTTGCGCAGGTAGATGAGATCGCTCTCACCCGCGGCGAAGAGAGCTTCCGACAGCACAGGGCGCGCCACCTGCTCGGCATCACCGGGAACATCCTGCGCGGTGAGATCGCCCGGCATGCCGGCGACATGACAGGGGCACTGAGTGCCTTCGAACTCGCGGTGACATTCGAGGACTCGCTCGGCTACGACGAACCTGAGCCGCTGCCGCTGTCGGCGCGCCATTGGCTGGGTGCGGCGTATCTCGAGAGCGGGCGCGGCGCCGACGCGGAGACGGTGTATCGACGCGAACTCGAAGACCATCCGAACAATGGCTGGTCGCTGTTCGGCCTCTCGCAGGCGCTGTCGATGCAGGGTGATCGACATCAGGCGGACGCGGCTCGCGATGCTTTTACGGCAGCATGGGAACGCGCCGATGCCCTGCTGCGATCTTCACGATTCTGAACGAACTCCCCTACTCATGACTGCGTCCCGCCTCGGCATCGGCTTCATCGGCTCCGGCTTCAATACGCGATTCCACATGCAGGCGTTTCGCGGTGTCCGTGACGCTGACGTGCTCGGTGTGTGGAGTCCGAACGCGCGAAATGCCGCGTCTGCGGCTCGCTTTGCCCGCGAGCTCGATGTTGGGCCCTGTCGCGCCTTCAAGAACATCACCGAGATGGTTGCCGACCCGACGATCGATGCGATCTGGATCAACGGTCCCAACCATGCACGCATCGAAAATGTCGAAGAGATCGTCGACGCCGTGAGAAGCGGAAAAGGCGCCTTGCGCGGCATTGCGTGCGAGAAGCCCCTCGGTCGCACGGTTGCGGAGGCGACGCATTTGCTCAAGCTCGTTGAGTCGGCGGGCATCATGCACGGCTATCTCGAGAACCAGTTGTTCGCGCCGCAGATCGTGCGTGGCCACGACCTGATCTGGAAGCGCGGCGCTGCCACCACGGGTCGGCCGTATCTAGCGCGCGCCGCCGAAGAGCACAGCGGTCCGCACATGCCGTGGTTCTGGAGCGGCACCTTGCAGGGCGGTGGTGTGCTGAACGACATGATGTGCCACTCGGTGCTGGTGGTGTGGCATTTGCTCACCGCGCCGGGAGCGCCGCTCATGTCGATGGTGCCGCGTCGAATCACAGGCCACGTCGCATCGCTCAAGTGGACGCGTCCCGGTTATGCAAAGGCGCTCAAGAAGGCGAGCGGGGTGGACTATTCGCGCACGCCATCTGAAGACTTCGCCAGCGTGATGATCGAGTTCGAGGGCCCGGATGGAGAAACGGCAATCGGCGAGGCCACCACCAGCTGGAGCTACGTGGGACCGGGACTGCGTTTGTCCGCGGAACTGCTGGGTCCGGAGTACTCCATGCGCTGGAACTCGCTGGAGTCGGGACTCGACCTGTTCTTCTCACGCGAGGTGAAGGGCAAGGCAGGCGAAGACCTGGTGGAGAAGCAGAACGCCGAGGTCGGACAGATGCCGGTCGTGTCTGACGAGGCGGTTGCGTACGGCTACGAGGCCGAAGATCGCCACTTCGTGCGCGCTTTCCTTGGCAAGGAGGCACCGCGACTGACGTGGCGCAACGGACTCGACGTCGTGCGACTGCTCATGGCTGCCTACCAGAGCGCCGAGCAGGGGCGAACATTGGATTTTCCGCCGCGCGGCATCGACAAGTTCGTGCCTGCCGTGGCGCGCGGCGAGTGGAAACCGTGATCGGCGCGCGCGATCGAGCGTAGGGTACACGTGCGAGTCAGCCGAGCGGCTCATGCTGACACCTGTGCGGCCGTGCTCTTGTTCATCCATCCGCGCACGGCGCGAACCGCATCTGCGAAGACCTCGCTGTCCGTCGCCCGCACATGCACCTCTCGCAGCACTGCCCGATCGAGAAGCTCACCTACCGTGTCCGCGCGCACACCACCACCGGCGATAACCGTGAGGCGATGGCCAGCGCGTTGTTGCAAGCGCGCAAGCATCTCGGCGCCGTCCACCGCACGCTCCGGTCCACCTGCCGTCAGCACACCCCGCACTCCGAGCGCGATCAGCATATCGAGTGCGCGCTCCTGATCTGATACGCGGTCAAATGCACGATGGAACACGACCGGTGCACCGTGCGCTGCCTGGACGCACGCCTGCACGCACGCCACGTCAACCTGGCCACCATCGAGCGCACCCATCACGACACCCGTTGCGCCGGCCTTGACGCTCAGCGCAATGTCCCGCTGCATCACGGTGTGCCATGCACGATGCATTTCGAATCCATCGGCGTGCGGACGAATCATCACATGAATCGGAACGCGCACCGATGCGAGGCATTGCTCCAGCAAGCCGAGAGTCGGCGTCGTACCACCATCGCCGGGGCCGCACAGCTCCAACCGGTCTGCACCCGCCGCTTCCGCCGCGACCGCCTGTTCGGTGGACGCGACACACGCTTCCACCAGCACCGGGAATCGTTCAGCGAGAGGCATCAAGCGGGCGCCGTGGTAACGGCGACAGGACGGGCGCGGAACAGGATCAGAAAGAGCACGAGCACCACTGCTGCCATGGCCGACGGAATGAGCCAGATCGTCGTCCAGTCATGACCATCACCGACGCGATTGGCCTCGACAATCTGTCCGGCCGTGATCGAGCCGATGAAGTTGCCCAATCCGAGGGTGACGAACGCCAGGAAACCCTGCGCCGACGCGCGAATGGCGAGCGGCGCCTGCTGGTCAACGTAGATCTGTCCGGTGACGAAGAAGAAGTCGTAGCAGATGCCGTGCAGCACGATGCCGATGAAGATCAGCGACATGGCCGAGCCGGCATCACCGTACGCGAAGGCGATATAGCGCAGTGACCACGCAGCCATGCCGATCAGCAGAATGCGCTTGACACCAAACTTCGTGAGAAACCACGGCAGCAGCAGCAGAAAACCGATCTCGGACACCTGACCGAGCGTCTGCAGCGCCGCAGGTCGTGCGACGCCCAGTTCATTGAGAAAGGGATTCGTGAACGCGTAGTAGAACTGGAGTGGAATGCAGAGCAGGAACGAACCGATCACGAACATGAGGAACGAGCGATCGCGCAACAGCGCGAGTGCATCGAGTCCGAGCACGTCACGCGCCGAGACTGCCTGTCCCGCTGCATGCGGTGGTGTGTGCGGAAGTGCGAAGCAGAAGACGCCGAGCAGCAGGGATGCCCCCGCTGCGATCTGCATGGGCTGGGCGGTGCTTTCAATGCCGAGCCAGCCAATGAGCAGGCCCGCGACAATCCAACCGACCGTGCCGAGCACGCGCACTCGCGGGAAGTCACGCGCTGCGTCGGGAAGATGATCGAACGAAATCGAGTTGCTGAGCGCAAGCGTCGGCATGAAGCAGAGAGCGTACGCGAGCAGCAACACATAGAACGCGCCGAACGACTGCTGGGTGGACGCCAGCCAGAGGAACACACCACCCGCGAGATGCAGCACGGCGAGCACTCGCTGCGTGGGGAAAAACCGATCGGCGATCATACCGACAAAAAACGGCGACACGATGGCCGCGACGGCATTGGCTCCGTAGGCGAGACCGATCTGTCCGCCGTCGAAGCCAAGTCCGGCGCCAAGCCATGTGCCCATCGTGACCGCCCAGGCGCCCCACACGAAGTACTGCAGGAACATCAACACCGACAACTGGAAGCGGGGAACTGCCTTCCCCGATTGCATTGCGGTTTGGCTCACGGCAGAACCTTGATGCGAATGCCGCGGAACGCGACGCGGTCACCGTGATCCTGCAAACCGATGTGTCCCCGCCTGGCGCGTCCGTAGGCAGGCCACTCGTTGAACTTGCTCTCCTTGACTCGCTGCTCCCAATCCGGCGACCACAGTTCGTAATCAACGACGCGGGTGCCGTTGAGCCAGTGCTCCACCTTCGCGCCGTCCACCACGATGCGTCCCGCGTTCCACTGACCGACAGGCTTGGTGTGACCCTCGGGCGATGGGTACAGTCCATACGCGGACCCCGCGGACGTCAGCCGTGACTTGCCGTCCTGATGCCGTGCGTCGTCGAGAATCTGGTACTCCGGCGCACTCATGTAGGTGACCTCGACGGTGGAGTCGACGCGGTAGAACACGCCGCTGTTGCCGGCCGCAGTCACCTTCCACTCGAACTCGAGCTCGAAGTTCGCGAACTGTTCGACGGTGACGATATCGCCGCCTCGTCCGGTGCGGGTGAGTTCGCCAGAAAGAACTCTCCAGCCGCCTGGCACCTTTCCGGGGGTGCGATGACCCTGCCAGCCATTGAGCGTCGTGCCGTCAAAAAGGGAGCGCCACTCCTGCGCGTCGTCTGCCGGGGAATCGGATATCGCGACGTCTTCGTCGTCTTCCGCTCGGGAAGCGAGCGCGCCGTTCATGTCCGATGCATTGTCAGCGAGGGCGGAATCGCCCGAGGAACAGGCGGTGAGCAGGGCCGTGGCGATCAGGGACGCCGTAACGGGCCGCAGGACGAGGTGCAGAAGCACGGACATGACGGGCGGGGACTCAGGGGAGCGGAAGTCGGGAGGGACGTTGCGCGAACGTAGCGTGCCGCGCGGATCGCTTCAAGCGACGGCGTCGGGCGATTCGTCCCCGGACGTCGCCACTCGCGGGTACGCTGGGCTATGCTTCACATCAGTTGGTGATCCCCCCTAGTCTGTGAGTCATGGAGCATTCGCCAGGATTTCTCGCCTACGTTGCCGCACGCCAGCCCACCGTCACCGAACGGTCGGTTGACGACGCGCGCGCTGCACTCGCTTCGCGGCCGAACGCACTCCTCATTGACGTTCGCGAGGATCGCGAGTGGGAAGCAGGCCATGCAAGCGGCGCGCAGCACATTGCGCGCGGAGTGATCGAGCGCGATATCGAGCGCCTCGTGCCCGATCCGGCCACGCCGCTGTTCCTGTATTGCGGCGGCGGATTTCGCTCGATTCTGGCTGCGGCTTCGCTGCGCGAGATGGGCTACGGCAACGTGGTGTCCATCAGCGGCGGATGGCGGGCGTGGGAAGAATCCGGTTCGCCCATCACGCGACCGGACGCGAAACACGCGGGCGACGACGAATGACGGCGGAATCGTTAAAGAAGCCGTCCGCGTCTGCCACACCAGTCGTATCTCCACGGCGACGCGGCCTGTTCATCACCGGGTTGCTGATGCTCGTTGGCATCATGCCGGGCATGGGCATTCCGGGCGGATTGATGCTCGGGCTGGCCGACCGATTCTTCATTGCCTTCAACGGCGGCACCGCGCTGCGAGCGATCGGTGATACCGCGTGGCCGCTCGCCATGATCGTGACCGTGCTGCTTCCGCTGCCGCTTGTGCCGCTGCTCACGTGGGTTTCGGGATGGCGCAGTGCTGGCGTCGGGATACGACTCGCGGCGGTGCTCGGCGTGCTGCTGGTCTGGGGTGTGTTGATTTCCGCGATTGCATTGTTCATCGCGATCAACCGTTGATCGAGAACGCGCGAGTCGCACGATTGCAGGCATTGCTGGTTCGAGCATCGTTCTTCAACCGCACGTTCAGGGAGTCGCTTCATGTGTAGCAGCATCGTCAGACGCGCTCCGAGGCGTGTCACCTCGCGAGGCACCTCGATCGTCACCGCGCTTGTCGCCGCTCTCTTCGCAACGCTCGCGCTCAGCGCGAACACCGCGCAGGCGCAGGGCGAACTTGCCGTCGGCGATCCTCGTCGCGCCGAAGTGCTGTCGGTTGTGACGCAACTGTTCGACGGCATGCGAACGAGCGACACGGCGATGGTGCGCACCCTGTTTCATCCGCAGGCGCAAATGCTCACAACGCTCGTGCAGGACGGGCAACCGACGGTGCGCGAAGATTCCGTCGAAGCGTTTCTGCGCAGCATCGGCACCGTGCGTACCGAGAAACTCGACGAGCGTCTCAAGAACGAGCGTGTGTTCCTCGATGGCACACTGGCGGTGGTGTGGACTGAATACGACCTTTTCGTCGGAACCCGCTTCATCCACTGTGGCGTGGACGCATTTCATTTGGCGCGCGTCGGCGATCGTTGGCAGATCGTTTCCCTTGCCGATACGCGGCGCCGAGAGGGCTGTTCGCCGCCTGTGCCCTATTGACGCACTTCGCCGAGCGTCGCAGGATGTGAAGCACACGAAGACGCCATGGAGAGGCAATGGAAACGCTCATCGCGATTGCGGTAGGACTTGGACTGGCGGCCTCGGCCGGCATGCGCGTATTCCTGCCGCTGTTCGTGCTTGGTTTCGCGGGCGCGAATGACATCGTGCTCATTGCCGAGTCATGGTCGTGGCTGTCGTCGCCCGTCGCGTTGATCGGACTCGGCACGGCGATGGTGCTCGAAATCGGCGCGTACTATGTGCCGTGGCTCGACAACGCATTGGACGTGGTAGCTACGCCGGCGGCGCTCGTTGCAGGCATGATCGCCACCGCATCGGTGCTGATCGATGTGCCGCCGCTGCTCAAGTGGGCAGTGGTGATCGTGGGTGGCGGCGGCATCGCAGGTATCACGCAGAGCGCGAGCGTGCTGACGCGCCTCAAGTCCGGCGCCGTGACGGCCGGTGTTGCGAATCCAGTGGTATCGACCGTCGAACTGATCGGTGCGTTGCTGCTGTCGCTGCTGGCGGTGCTGTTGCCGCTCGTGGCCATCGTGCTGGTGATGATGTTGCTGGTGCTGGCGATCCGGCGGGCGGGACGTGTGTTGTTCGGTCGTCGCGCTGCGCAACCGACCGCCTTGTAGCGGGCTTCCGCGCATCACGCGCCAGTGCGCCCCTGTATTGTCTCCTTTCTTGTGGAGTAATGTGCCATGGCGGCTCTTCTGGTCACTGCGCTCATAGGGCTCATCGCCGGCGCGCTCGCAAAAGCGATCATGCCCGGCAAGGATCCTGGCGGTCTCATCATCACCATGTTGCTTGGCATTGCCGGCGCCTTCGTCGGCACGTTCCTTGGACGCGCGCTCGGAATCTACGACGAAGGCAGCCGCGCGGGCTTTCTGGCAAGCGTGATCGGCGCGCTGCTTCTGCTCTTCCTGTACCGCAAGTTTGGTCGGCCGGGTCCGGCGTGAGTACCGACGTTCGCTACCCGATCGGACGCTACAGTGCGCCACAGACGGTGTCGTCGACGGAACGGCGGCAGATGGTCGACCGCATTCGTGCTCTGCCCGTTCGCCTGCGCGCCAGCGTGCACGGGCTTACTGAAGCACAGCTCGACACGCCATATCGAGACGGCGGATGGAAGGTGCGTGAAGTGGTGCATCACATTGGGGACAGCCACTTGAACGCTCTCGTGCGCTTCAAGCTCGGGCTCACCGAAGTCGCGCCGACGGTGCGCCCGTACGACGAGAATCTCTGGCTGCAGACCGGTGATGCGATCAATGCCGATTTCGATGAAGCGCTCGACTTCGTGGAGGCAATGCATCGCCGCTTTACCGCCGTCGTCTCGTCGATCGATGATGAAGCCAGCCTGCGCACGATCATTCATCCCGAATCTGGCGAGCAAACGCTGGCGCAACTGCTCGCGCACTATGCGTGGCACGGCGATCATCATGTGGCACACATCACCGCGCTGCGCGAGCGGAATGGGTGGTAGCGAGGTGAGGACGAGGGTGGTGACGACGATGCCGCTGCGGGCGATGCCGCCGCTTAGCGACGCCCGTCTATGACCGTGCCGCGATCGCCGACGGCGGTGACCGCCCCCCCATTGCTGCCCGTGACCCCGAACAGGTAGACCTGCGTTCCCGCATCAACGACGCGCCATTGGTCGCCGTCGTATCGCAGCACTGTACCGCTGTCGCCCACCGCATAGACCTCCGTCGGACTGCGTCCCCATAGCCCGCGCAGGTCTCGTGTCGTCGGGGACGGCATCGCCACTGCGCGCTGGCCGTCCCAGCGCAGCAGCACGCCGTTATCGCCCGCAAGGAAGACGTCGCTCTCGGACGAACCCCAGACAGCGCGCAGGATCACGCTCGTCGGCGTCTTCTCCGATCGCCATCGCTCGCCATCGTAGCGCAACAGCAAGCCCGTATCGCCAACCGCGAAGAGCGACGAAGCGTCCACGCCCCACACGGCGCGCAGGAAGCGCTGTGTGCCGCTCTGCTGCGGAATCCAGCCACTGCTCGAGGACCGCAGAATGCGTCCCTGCTGGCCTACGATTACGTGCTCGTTGGGGCCGGTGCTCCAGACGCTGCGCAGCAGCACGGGTTCGCGTTCGCCTTCGACACGCCATTCCGAGCCGTTGTAGCGCAAAATCGCGCCCGTATCGCCCACCGCCACGATATCGTTCAAACCACTTCCACTTATGCCGTACAAGTCATTGACGGCGGGCACATCCAGCCAGGAAAATCCGGCGGAGGAATGTTGTCCCACGGAGCCGCCAAGTCCAACCATCCAGACCGGTGCATCGGGCATGCCATGCGGTGGCTGCCACGCAGAGAGGAGGATCGCGTCCAGCAACTCGACGATTGGGCGCTCGCCCTGTCGATAGCGCAAAATGGCGTTGTACCAGCCCGCCACGCGTACGCCACCTGGTTCGAGGCTGGAGGGCGTCACGGCGCGAAGATTCTGGCCGGAACCGATCCCGATACTCTGCCATATGGCGCCGTCGAAACGCCAAAACGCCCCGCCGTTGCCGACGGCATATACCTCGTTCGCACTCCGGCCCCATACGCCAAACAGGTTCACCTGAGCTGGCGTGGACATCGGACGCCAGTCGTCGCCGTCCCAGCGAAGCACCACTCCTCCGGTGCCCACGGCGAAGACGTCGGTGGCAGATGCGGACCACAGGCCGAGCAACAGGGCCTGGGTGGGCGATTCGACTTTCTCCCAAACCGTGCCGCGGTTTCGCAGGATCGTGCCATTGTTGCCCACGGCCCAGAGATTCTGCCGGTTCGTACCTCCGATCGCCCACAGCTCGTTCACTGTCGGCGAGCCCATCACGCTCCACAATGTGCCATCCCATCGCGCGATGAAGCCATTGTCACCTGTGGCGTACACCTCGTCCGACGAAAGCCCCCAGACGCTCAGCAATGTCCGCGGCATGATGGGTGGCAGAATCTCCCACGTCACGCCGTTGCCGCGCATGAGCAGTCCGCCGGAGCCTACCGCCCAGAGGTCCGTCGGACTGGCGCCCCAGATGCTGACAATGATCTCTCGCGACGGCACGCTGATGCGTTCCCACGGTCCGCCGTTCGCTGACTTGAGCAACGCGCCGCCAGTGCCGCCCGCCCAGGCGGTGCCCGCACCATCATCCCAGAGCGCCAGCAAGGATTCATCGCTCTCGCCCTGTCGCACGATGCCCCACTGAGAAGCGCCTGGCGTGACGGCGGTGACGCCCACGGTCATGGTGACGCTCAGAGGCTCGATGGTCACGCTGATGCGCGCCGTACCGGGGATCAACGCCGTGACGAGTCCCGAGGCGTCGACCGACGCGACGTTGGGCGCGTCGCTGGACCACTTTGCCTCGTACTGCGAAACAATGAGGCCCAGGCTGTCGCGTACATCGAGCGCCAGCTGCCGAGTCTGACCGGGCTGCATGAAGGTGGACGCGGGCACGATCGTCACGCTGGCCACGCCGCGATCTGGCGTGGGCGTCACCGGTGTGGGCGTGTCGCACGAGGCAAGCAGCACGGCGGCGCAGAGCATCGCGCAGCGCCAAATGGTGGCGGACTTCGAACCGATCATCTGTGGAGCCTACGGACTGTGCGAATGGCTGGCAACGGCTTGCGCTCAACCCTCCGCGATGCGTGTCGCCGATGACGATGTATTTTGAGGACATGACTACCCGCCTATCAGCTCGCGCGGCGCTTGGCTCCATGTGCTTTGCCGCGAGCGCAGCGCTCGCTGCAACAGTGGAGAGCCAGCCCGCTCCGTCGACCGACGTGTTTCTCGTCTCCCTTTCGCGTGGGCCTGCGGGATGGAGCGTCGGCGTGCCCGCCAATGTCTCGCGGCGTGTTGGCTACGACAACCAACCCGCATTTGCGGCAGACGCGCGCGCGCTTTTCTTCACGCGCATTGGTGACGACGCGCAGGCCGACATCTGGCGCAGCGACTTCGGCACCGGTCGCACGGAACCGGTTCGTCGCACCAGCGAAAGTGAATATTCGGCGGCGCCGACTCGCGCGGGTGACGCGCTCACGGTCGTGCGGGTCGAGGCCGATTCCACGCAGCGTCTCTGGCGACTGCCGATCGGTGCTGGAACACCCACCGTTCTGGTGCCCGATGTGAAGCCGGTCGGCTACTTCACGTTCCCCACCGACAGCACCGTCGCGATGTTCGTGCTCGGTTCGCCGGCCACGCTGCAAGTGGCGACACTCGGGCGAGCGGGAGCGCGCACGTACGCGCGCGATATCGGTCGTTCTTTGCACACCATCCCCGGTACGTCGCATGTCAGCTTCGTACAGAAGGGCGGTGAGCGCTGGTTCATCGTACGACTCGATCCGGTGAGCGGCGAACAGGACACGCTCATCAGCACGCTGCCGCGCCGCGAAGACTACGCGTGGCTGGATTCAGCGACCATCGTGATGGGTGATGGTGCGAAGCTGTTCACCCACAGCGTCGGTAGTGCCGCTGGTGACGCGGCGTGGAAGGAGCTGGCCGACTTCGGATTCGCCAACCTTTCGGACATCACGCGACTGGCCGTGAGCCCGGCGGTAGACGGAAGAGCGCCACTCTGGCTCGCCGTGACCGCTGTTCCTGGCGCTGCATCACAGCGTGCACCAGCGCCAAGTCCGTCATTAGTGAGTGCTGAGCAGGTACGTCGCGACATCTTCATCCTGGCGGCCGACTCCATGGAAGGTCGTGGCACGGGCACACGCGGCGGCGACCGCGCGGCGCGCTGGCTTGCCTCGGAGTTCGCAAAGGCGGGTCTGCAGCCGGCCGGTGATTCGGGCACTTTCCTGCAGCGCGTTCCACTCATGCGCGCGCCAGTCATGACAACAGGTGCACCAGCCCGCGCACGCCCGGTGAGCAGCTGGGCTGCCTGGGATACGATTGCACCGGACCAGCGCCTCACGTCGGCCAATGTCGTGGGCATCATCGAGGGAAGCGATGCGGCGCGACGCGATCAGGTGATCCTCGTGACGGCACACTACGATCACATCGGCATGGGACGGCCTGTCGACGGCGATTCGATCAACAACGGCGCCGACGACGATGCGAGCGGTACGATTGCGCTGCTCGAACTCGCGCGGCAGATGGTGCGCGGTGACCGACCCGCCCGCACCATCGTGTTCGCGGCCGTGACGGGTGAAGAGGTCGGACTCATCGGCACACGCTGGTACATCGCGAATCCGGTGCGTCCGCTCGAAAGCACCGTGGCAAACTTCAACATCGAAATGATCGGTCGACCAGATTCACTGACTGGAGGCCCCGGCACCGCATGGCTCACCGGCTACGAGCGCAGCACGTTCGGCGACATGCTCGCGCAGGCCGGTGTGCCCATCGTTCCCGATCCGCGTCCGGCGCAACGCTTCTTCGAGCGCAGTGACAACATCGACTTCGCGCGGCGCGGCATTCCGGCGCACACGCTGTCCACGTACAACCTGCACAGCGACTATCACACCGTCGCCGACGAGGCGGACAAGATCGATACGCAGCACATGGCGCGCGTGATCGACGCGGCACTCGTTGCGCTGCGCGTGCTCGCCAACGCACAAGAGACACCCGCGTGGCATCCTGGCGGACGTCCCTGAGCGCATGCTCGGACCCAAGGAAGATTTTTATCGGTCGCTGGCGCACGAGCTGTGGGGACCGGTCATGCGCCGGAGCGAAGTCAGGCACGCCATGTTCTGGATAGTCGCCGGCCTTGCGCTGCTCGTGGCGGGCGTGATTGCCGTCGTCGTCACGGGTGAAGCACTCACGGCAATCGTCGTCGGCCTGCTCGCCATCGCGAGCGCGTGGGGCACGTGGAAGACCAACCGCGCGCTCTTCTGGTCGTGGCGACGCATCGGCGACATCACGCTGATCGGACCACCGCTCGAGCACGTGCCCGGCGATGTGTCAGAAGTCGCGATGCGCATCGTGCCCCGACGCGAGAGCACGCTGCAGCTTGCGACGCTCACGTTCTCGTGGCGTGACTCGCGCTCCGGACCCGCGGGCACGGCATGGGCGGTGGATGTGGATTTGGGCGATGTCGCGCTGCAAGCTGGCGAAGAGCGCGTGCTCGTCGCAGAAGTCTCACTGCCGCCTGGCGTTCCTTCGTCACGATTCGACAGCGGATGGACGCGACAGTGGACCTGCACTGCACGCGTGGAACTCACCGATGGACGCGTGTGGCAACGCGACTATCCCGTGTTCGTGCTGCCGGGGCCGTGAACGAAAAAACAAAACGGCCGGGACATCGTGTCCCGGCCGTTCGTCGGTGCGTTGCAGTGCAGCGCGCGTCGAGTACGACTTCGCGACGACTTGACTTGACTACGGCTTGACGAGCGCCTTGACGGCCTCGGGCAGCGCGAACGCATCGTCCTTGACTTCATTGAACTTGACGTCGCTAAACACCATCACGATGTCCTGACCTCCCTGCGAAATCGATAGCTTGGTCGGCAGCTTCACCGCGCCAAACTGCTTGTAGTCGCCGATCACCGTGCTGATCTCGAGGTCACCCATAGGGGAAACGGCTGTGGTCTGCGAGCCAATCCGCAACCCCGTTGCCACCGAGAAAAACTCCATGCTCGGCCGACCCACCTTGCGCTCCAGCTTCAGCTTGTAGGCTTCCTCACCGGCGTACTGCGTCTTCTCCACGACCTCCATGGCGGTGAACTTCGCCGGGTCGAACAGGCCGAAGCTTTCCGAGAAACTCGAGGCCTCCCTGCGATTCGCGAGCTCCTCGCCCTCAGCGAGTCGCGCGCCTGTCATCGGATTGTTGTCCCATCCGATCTCACCATTGAAGCCCTGCTGCATTTCCCCCATGCCTGGAATCGACATGGTCATCGCCATCTTGTTCGGCTGGGCGGCCGCCATCGAAAGCTCCGCCGAGATGCCCATTGCCGCGAGTTCCATCGTGCCGCGCTGCTCCAGCGAGGAGATGGCCTTCACTGGAGCTTTTCCGCCGATTGCGGCGATGTGCCGGTCCAGCACTTCCTGCGCCTTTGGCAACGCCTGTGCGCTGGCCAGCGACGGGAGCGTGATTGTGGTCACGGTGAATGCCGCCACGAGTGCGCGCGTCAAATGCTTCATGTTGGTGCCGCTCCGGTAAAGGGGTGTACTCAGGTAAGGACGTCTTACACTACGGAGTGATGCGCGGTCCGGTTAC
>JBGTFN010000297.1:0-2706 GCA_041747275.1 Gemmatimonadaceae bacterium
CGAGGTCCGACGGCTCGGCCAGAATGCGAGTGAGATCCGAGACGGAGAACGCCCGCCCGCCAACTGCGCGAGTGAGGGCGCGTTCGATCCGCTGTCCAAGCAGCCCCCAGAGCGCCTCGTGGGCAGTCGCCTCGCGCACCAGACGTCCAGTCGACCCAGGCTCACCCTGATCGGTCAGGCGGGCGGTAAGCTGCACCTCGAAAAACAGATCGTCTGACGCGGCCATGGCGGAACTCCGGTGAGGGTTGCAATAGGAACGATAAGATGGATCGTGTCCATATGCAACCCTATGTGGGCGGTGATCAGGGGCCACCGCCGACCAACGCTATTCGTGCCGCAGCGCCTCGATCGGATCCATGCCCGCCGCACGCCTCGCGGGCACCATGCCAAACACGATCCCGATCGCCACCGACACCGCCACCGCGATCGCCGTCAGCGTGAACGGCACGCCGGTGTTCACATCGAGCAGCGTGGTTAGCACCCACCCGGTGAACAGGCCGAGCACGATTCCGATGATGCCGCCAATGCCCGTGAGCGTCGCCGACTCGACAAGAAACTGCGCGAGGATATCGCGACGCGTTGCACCCAACGCCTTGCGCAGTCCGATCTCTCGCGTGCGACTGGTGACGGACACCATCATGATCGCCATCACACCGATGCCGCCCACCATGAGCGCGACGCCCGACAGCACGATCATCACCACGAAGAAGACGCCGGTGATGTTGTTGAAGGTGTCGAGGATCTGGTCCTGAGTCACAAGGTCGAACGTATTGCGATTGGCGGGGCGCAGTCCGCGACTGGCGCGCATCTCTACCGTGACCGCTTCCTGCGCATCACTCACGCTGACCGACTCTCGTGGACGCACGGGAATCCAGAGCGCATTCGTGCGATCAATGGTGAACGAACGGTCGAGAAAGCGATACGGAACGATCGCGCCCGTCTCCTGACCGGGAGGCGCAAAGATGTTGCCGGGTTCCTGCCAGATGCCCACAACCTCCACCGGCCGGCCGCCGATCTGGATCCACTTGCCGAGCGGCTGCACGCGCCCGAACACACGATTGGCGAGGTTTTCCTGGAGCACGACGACTGGTGCACCACTCGTGAGCTCGGTGCGCAGGAACCAACGTCCTGACACAAGCTCGCCGCCCTGCACGATGGGAAATCCCTCATCGGCACCGAACACCGCAACGCCCTGCGTGCGCGTGTTCTCGAACTGAATGCGCGCGAGCGTCTGCCCCCACAGCGATGCGTACGCTATCTCCGGCAACCGGCGAATACGCTCGGCGTCGAGTTCCGTTAGATCCGGACGCACACGCACGTACGCCGGCGGATTCTGCGGGTTGATGGGCGTCTGCGAAAAGATCTTGAGTACGTAGAACGTGTTCGGCCCTGCAACTTCGATCGTGCTGACGATCTGGTCGCGAATGCCTTGTACCATGGACGCCATGGTCATCACGGTCGCTACGCCAATGACAACACCCAGGATGGTGAGGGCCGAACGCATGCGTGCCGACATGATGGCGCGCATCGCACTGCCGATGTTGTGCCCGATCGCGCGAAAACGCAGCAGACTCATTCCGCACGCATCGCTGAGATGGGATCGAGTCGAGCCGCGCGGGCGGCGGGATACACACCAAAGAGCACGCCGACACCGGCACCGAGCGCAAGCGCGAGCGCGATGGACCACGTGCTCACGCGCGCGGGCAACGGCGACACCGACGCGATGATGACCGCCAGCAACCACCCGCCGAGCACACCGAGGATGCCACCTGCAAGCGCGAGCATGACGCTCTCCGCGAGGAACTGTCGCCTGACGTCGCCAGCCGTGGCACCGAGCGCCTTGCGAATGCCGATTTCGTGCGTGCGTTCGGTGACGGACATCAGCATGATGTTCATGATCACGATGCCGCCAACCACAATGCCGATACCGACGACCGCCGGAATCACCGCAAACAGCACCTGCGTGAGCTGCTTCCAGAAGCTCACGAGTGCATCGGCCGTGTCGAGCGAAAAGTTGTTCGACTCGCCCGGTCGCAATTGACGCGCCACGCGCATTGCTTCCTCGGCGCGCTGCATGGCGGGCGCGACTTCCTCCGCTGTTGCAAGCTTGACGGAGATCGTGGTGGTATTGCGTCGTCCCCAAATGCTTTCAAACGCGCTGATCGGCATCAGTACGAAGCCGTCGAACGACTGGCCGAGCACCTGACCCTTGCGTGCGGTCACGCCGACCACTTCGAACGGTCTGCCCTGTATTCGCACCTCCTGCCCGAGCGGACTGAGGCCCTCGAAGAGCTTCTCGGCGATATCGGGGCCGATCACCACCACCGGCCGACGTTCGCGCACGTCCAGTTCCTGCAGCGGTCGGCCACTCGCGAAGCGGTAGTCCTGCACCACCTGATAGTCGGCGGTCACGCCGAACACCATTGCGTCACCGAGCGTACGATTCCGCCAGATCACATCGGACATCGGCGTAGGCCAGCCGCTCTGCAACGAGATGGCGACCGCGTCCGGGAGTGCGCTGCGCACGGCTTGCGCGTCGTCGGCGGTGATGCGTGGAAAGCGGCGCGTGCGACGCAACTCTTCGTCATCGAACAGCCCGATGGAGAGCGGCGACTTGCGAACCTGAAATGCGTTCATGCCGATCATCGCGTCGGCGATGTTTTCCTTGACGTAGGCGTTCATGCCCTGGATGATCGCCACGACGGC
>JBGTFN010000298.1:0-5541 GCA_041747275.1 Gemmatimonadaceae bacterium
CGCGGTGTGCTCTCCCTGCGCGAGCTGCTGGCGGCCCCCGAGGGCGCGCGCCTGAGCGAACTCGCGTGGAGCGAAGTGGTGAGCGTGGCCCCCGACATGGGACAGGAGGAAGTATCGAATATCATCTCGAACTACGACCTCGTGGCGCTGCCCGTGGTGGATGCGGAGCGCCTCATTCTTGGCGTGGTCACGGTCGACGACGTCATCGATGTCATTCAGGATGAGCAGACGGAAGACGCACAGAAGGTGGGCGGCATGGAGGCGCTCGACGAGCCCTACATGACGATCGGTCTCACTGGCATGTTCAAGAAGCGGGGCGGGTGGCTGGCGGTGCTGTTCGTGGGCGAGCTCTTCACGGCCTCGGCCATTCATCATTACGAAGGCGCGCTGGACAAGCTGCTGATTTTGAGCACCTTCATTCCACTCATCATCGCGTCGGGTGGCAACAGTGGCTCGCAGGCGACATCGCTGATCATTCGCGCGATGGCGCTTGGCGAAGTGCGCCTTGCAGACTGGTGGCGCGTTGCGAAGCGTGAGCTGCCCACGGGCTTCGCGCTCGGCCTGATGCTGGGTGCACTCGGCTTCATTCGGATTCTCGCGTGGCAATACATGGCGACCGGCGAATGGCAGCTTGGCAGTCTCGCTCTGGGCCACGACTATGACGGGCTCGCGATGCCGATCGCGCTTACCGTTTCGGTTGCGCTCATCGGCGTGGTCACGTTTGGCTCGCTCGTCGGATCCATGTTGCCGTTCATCTTGCGACGGCTCGGCGCCGACCCCGCCAGCGCATCGGCGCCATTCGTTGCAACACTTGTGGATGTCAGCGGCATCATCATCTACTTCACGGCCGCGTCACTCTTCCTCGGCAGCATCCTGACCTGACCGTCCCCGCCGCGTCGCCCTCGGACCCGTGCGGGCCGCGATCACCAGCACCATCGAACCCATTCTGGACCGCGGTGCTGGGGCTGTTGGCGCTCGGTCAGCCGCTCGCACTTGGCAGCGTGTTCGGAGGCGCGGGCATTCTTGCGGCGGTTTTCCTGCTGCAGCGCCCCGTCAGAACGAAGTCGTGACAGTGCAGTCCGCGAGGGTGGCGTGCGGTGCTGTAGATTCGTCGAGGCGCAACGGTCGAATCGACCGATGACTCAACCGGCTGAGGATTGACATGGCGAAACACCTGGTGACCGGCGCGGCCGGATTCATCGGCTTCCATACGAGCAAGCGACTGCTCGAGCGCGGTGACGAAGTGGTCGGGCTCGACAGCGTCAACGACTACTACGATGTCACGCTCAAGGAAGCACGACTGAAGCAGCTTGCTGCCTTTCCAGGCTTTCGACTCGAGCGCGCGCATCTCGAAGATCGCGCGGCGGTGGAGCGCATCTTTGCGGAGGGGCAGTTCGCGCGCGTGATCAACCTCGCCGCGCAGGCAGGCGTGCGTTATTCGCTCACGCATCCGCACGCCTACATCGACAGCAACCTCGTGGGCTTCCTGCACATTCTCGAAGGGTGCCGTCACCACGGCGTGCAGCATCTCACGTATGCATCCTCGTCGAGTGTCTACGGTGCGAACACGGCCATGCCGTTCTCAGTGCACCAGAACGTCGACCATCCGTTGTCGCTGTATGCGGCCACGAAGAAGGCGAACGAGTTGATGGCGCACACCTACAGTCATCTGTATGGACTGCCCACCACCGGTCTGCGCTTTTTCACAGTGTATGGTCCCTGGGGTCGCCCGGACATGGCCATGTTCCTGTTCACGAAAGCGATTCTTGAAGGCAAGCCGATCGACGTGTTCAATCACGGCCGCATGCAACGGGACTTCACCTACATCGACGACATCGTGGAGGGCGTGATTCGCACGTCGGACCACACGGCTCAACCGAATCCGTCATGGGACTCAGACGCGCCGGATCCGGCCACAAGTCGCGCGCCATACCGACTCTACAACATCGGCAACAACAATCCGGTGGAGCTGATGACGCTCATCGAAACCATCGAGCAGTCGCTCGGCCGCAAAGCCGAGAAGAACATGCTGCCGATGCAGCCGGGCGACGTGCCGGCGACGTACGCCGATGTCGAGGCGCTGGTGCAGGATGTCGGATTCGCGCCGAAGACTCCGATCGCCGACGGCGTGCGCGCGTTCGTCAACTGGTATCGCAGTTACTACAACATCGGGGATTGAGTCGTGCGCATTGCCATGGTGGGCACGGGCTACGTGGGATTGGTGTCGGGTGCCTGTTTTGCGGAGTTCGGACCGACGGTGACATGCGTGGATACGAACGAGGAAAAAGTCGAGCGCTTGCGTCGCGGCGAAATTCCGATCTACGAGGCCGGCCTCGAAGACCTGGTGCGCAAGGGCGTTGCTGCGGAACGGCTGTTTTTCACCACGGATCTGTCCGCGGCGGTGCAGGACGCAGACGCAGTGTTCATCGCAGTCGGTACGCCGAGCCGACGAGGCGACGGCCACGCCGACCTGCGATTCGTGGAAACAGCGGCCGTGGAGATTGGGAAGGCGCTTCGCGGTTATACGGTGGTGATCACCAAGAGCACGGTACCGGTGGGAACGGGTCGCAAGGTGGCAGAGATCATCCGAGAGACGGCCCCGGACGCAGACTTCGATATGGTCTCGAATCCGGAGTTCCTGCGCGAAGGCTCGGCGATCGGTGATTTCATGCGCCCGGATCGCGTCGTGATCGGTGCGGAGAGCGCGCGTGCGCGCGATGTGATGCAGCAGTTGTACCGTCCGCTGTATCTCAACGAGACGCCGGTGGTGATCACATCGCTCGAGACGGCGGAGCTAACCAAGTATGCGGCCAACGCGTTTCTCGCCACCAAGATCACATTCATCAACGAGATGGCGGAGCTGTGCGAGCGAGTAGGCGCGAACGTGCAGGATGTGGCGCGCGGAATGGGGCTCGACGGTCGCATCGGGAAGAAGTTCCTGCACGCTGGGCCCGGCTATGGCGGTTCGTGCTTTCCGAAGGACACCGTTGCGTTGGCTCGAACGGCGCAGGAGTACGGTGCCCCGGCCCGCATCGTGGAGACGGTGATCTCGGTAAACGACACGCGCAAGGGTGCGATGGCGTCACGCGTGATGCAGGCGTGCGGTGGCAGCGTGCGCGGGAAGACGGTCGGTGTGCTTGGCGTCTCGTTCAAGCCCAACACCGACGATGTGCGCGAGGCGCCGTCGCTGGCGATCATTCCGGCGCTCCAGGACGCGGGCGCGAACGTGCGCGCATACGATCCGGCGGCGATGCATGAAGCCACACCGTTGCTGCCCGGTGTGCATTGGTGTGATGGTCCGTACGATGTGGCATCGGGCGCCGATGCGGTCGTTCTGATCACCGAGTGGAACGAGTTTCGCGCGCTCGATCTCACGCGGCTTGGCACTGTGATGAAGTCGCGTGTGCTCGTTGACCTTCGGAATGTCTACACGCCGGCCGAAGTGAAGGCGGCAGGCTTTGCATACCGCAGCATCGGCCGGTAGCTACGTGGTGGCGAGTCGCTTGCGCCGGCCGGTGTATACAACGGCTCCGTAGCCAACGATGAAGACCGTCGCAAACGCGAACCACTGCACCGCGTAGCTCTTGTGCGGGCCTTCATTCATCGTGGGCACGGGAAAACGCGCCGGCGTGACGCCGCCCGTGGCAGAGAATCCACCGATGGTATCGCCGAACTGATACACGAGCATCGATGCCACCGGCGCGTTCCACTCGGCGCTCAGCGTGTCGCGCTCGAGCCAGCGAAATGCGCGCGTGTCGGATTGCAGCCGCGGTGCGCCCGCGGCGGGCCGTTGAAATGCGTCCAGACGACCGTCCACCTCGATTGTGTCGCCCTCGCGCCATTCTGCGAGATCAACGGTGCGCCCGTTCGCGGAGTACACCCACCCGCGAACGAAGGCAACGAGGGTATCGGTGTCTGGCAAACGGAGCGGCGTGATGATCCACACGCCCGGTGAACCTCCCCGCGTGCGCGATGCGAGCACGACTTCGCGCTCATAGTCCGGCACGCCGATGCCGGTGACTCTTCGCCAGCGCGCATCGCCCGTGTCCCGCGCAAACGCCACTCGCATGGGTTCCGCACCACTGTCGAGTCGCGCGGCAACCTGTGCGTTGTACGCGCGACGCTGCGCCAGTCGATCAAGCTGCCAGATGCCGAGTCGCACGCAAACAGCAGCGGCGATGACCGCAACGATTCCGAACGCGATGGTGCTCGCCATTCCGCCGCGGCGGAGGGTCACGTCGGCTCTCCGGGCTCATCTCGGCTGGCGGGTTTCCTCGATTTCGTCTTGCCTTTCTTCGGGGCGGTTGCTTTGGGCTTGCGGATCGATGACTCGTCGGATTTCGGCTCGCTGCGTTGGGATGCCGACTTCCTGCCTGTCTTGCCGGTGGACTTTTTCGCTGCGGACTTCGACTTGCGCTTGCGCGGTGGAGCTACGTCGTCCACCGGATCGAGAAGCACGGCCACCGGCACGCCAAGCGGAACAGCACCTTCGTCGTCTGCACGCTCCACGGTGCCGGGCTCCGGAAGCAGCACGATGGCGGACAAGGGAGGCAGGGCGAGCAGCATCGATTGCTGAAATCCGTGATACGGATGGTCGACGGTGGTCACGACATCGGGACGTTCGAAGCTGCTGCCGCCGAAACGTTCATCGTCACTCGACAGCGCGTAGCGATATGACCCGCTGGCCGGCGCACCGACTCGATAGGCGGTGCGCGGTACGGGCGTGAGGTTGAGCACAACTACCGCGTGCTGGTCGCCATCCCGACGCACGAACGAGACCACGCTCTGCTCACGATCGGCAACGTCGATCCACGAGAAGCCTGATGGTTCATGGTCGCGCCGCCAGAAACATGAGTGCGCGTTGTACAGCGCGCCAAGCGATTGCATGAATGCCATGAGCCCGGCACGACGCGGATCGTCGAGCAGGTGCCAGTCGAGGCTGACATCGTGATTCCACTCGCCGTGCGGCGCGAGTTCGGTGCCCATGAACAGAAGCGACTTGCCAGGACGCGTGATGGAATACGCCAGCAGCGCGCGCAGGTTCGCAAACTTTCTCCACAGGTCACCGGGCATCTTCTCGAGCAGCGAACGCTTGAGGTGCACAACTTCATCGTGCGACAGCGGATTGACGAAGCGTTCGCTGTACTCGTACATCATCGCGAACGTCAACTGGTTGTGCGCGCCACGACGAAACAGCGGATCGACACGGAAGTAGTCGAGCGTGTCATGCATCCAGCCCATGTTCCACTTGAACGTGAAGCCCAGGCCGCCGTCGGTAATGTCGTGCGTGACACGCGGCCACGTCGTGCTCTCCTCGGCGATCGTGACCACTCCCGGATACTGCGAGCGCACGGTGTGATTGAGCTGCCGCAGGAACGTGACTGCCTCGAGATTCTCGCGCCCGCCAAGACGGTTCCGCATCCACTGACCGGCCTCGCGTCCGTAGTCGAGATACAGCATCGACGCCACGGCATCCACGCGGATGCCGTCGAGGTGAAACTCGTCGATCCAGTAGAGCGCGTTGGCCAGCAGGAAGTTGCG
>JBGTFN010000299.1:0-3179 GCA_041747275.1 Gemmatimonadaceae bacterium
CTACACCGGCGTCCGGCTCGTACACACCAACCGTGATGCCATCGGGATTAATGAGCGGCCAGCGCTTGCGCACTTCATCACCGTCGAGCGCATCGAACTGCACGTTCTGCTTCGTCCAGACTTCCCGCGTGCGCTGCAGGAACGATTCGTCGCGTGTGCGCAGAATCAGGTCGCCCGTGGTCATGAAAAAACGAGTGCCGAAATCTTTCGCGTTCGCCTCGTCGAACTCACGCCAGTGTGTGATGGCGCGGCGCGCCCACGACGTCCA
Source organism: Gemmatimonadaceae bacterium (assembly GCA_041747275.1). Lineage (GTDB taxonomy): Bacteria > Gemmatimonadota > Gemmatimonadetes > Gemmatimonadales > Gemmatimonadaceae > JAABRT01. The sequence goes on from JBGTFN010000299.1 coordinate 269, forward strand.
CAAGTCGCTGTTCGCGGCACGATCACCATAGGACGAACGGATGCCGCGCGTCTCGTCGCCGCTGGTCGCTCTGGAGTTGGCGGGACCGTAGAGATCCACCAGCGTGACGCGTTCTCCGCGCCTGCCCAGTTCGAGCGCGGTGGAACTGCCCCAGATGCCGGCACCGATCACCACAATGTGTCCGGCATCGGCCCGTCGGTGCGGGCGCGCGGCGTGACCGGCACTCGAGGCGGCCGTCGACGCGGCGGCGACATCGGGTATCGTGCTGCCGATGATCGCACCAGCGCCAAGTCCGGCGATTTTCAGGAAGTCGCGGCGGGGAAGCGACGGGGAATCGGCCGCACCAGTGGGCTCGGGCGGTAAGGTGTCGTCGGGCACGGTCACGCGGGACAAGCTCCGGGAAAGTCGGTAGGAATAGCGAAGTTGGTATGGTGGACGCCCCTGCGCAATCGGGCGGGGATTGCGAGCGCCATGCGAGCGGGTCAGGTTTGCTGCTGCAGCCCTCACCTCAGTCTCTCCCTCCCCGAGGTCATCATGCGATGCTCCGTCGCGTTCGCTCTTTCATTCATGGTCGCATCGTCCGCGGCCGCGCAGGCCACGACACCACGCACTCCCGTCATCCCTGAAGGCCAGCGCGCGTCGGCGACGCTGACGCCCGGTATTCGCGTGGGGGACATCGTGTACGCGTCGGGACAGCTCGGCACGAGCCGAGACAATCCCAATGCCACGATTCAGGACGAAACGCGCCGCGCACTCGAGAATACGAAGCGCGTGTTCGAGGCTGCCGGCACGACGATGGCGCAGACGATCAAGTGCACCGTCTTCCTGGTGAACACCGCGGACTTTGGCGGAATGAACGAAGCCTACCGCGAGTTTTTCCCGGATTCGCCGCCGGCGAGATCGACGGTGGTGATTGCCGCGTTGGTGGTGCCGAACGCGAAGGTGGAGATCGAGTGCATGGCGGCGATTCCGCCGAAGTAGACTGGTGCGGCGCGCGTGACGTGTCGATACCGTCACGCGCGATATGCGTCACCGCTGTGCGTCACCGCTGTGCGTCGCCGCTGTGCGTCAGCGCAGGCGCGTGATCCCGATGTCGTCGATGTGCACCTGTCCGACGCGCGTCCTGTCGAACACCAGTCGCACCTCGGCGAGTGCGCGCGGATCGAAGCCGGGCGTGGCCTGCTCGAACTTGCGCAGGGGCATGACATAGGTGTGCAGCACCTGCTCGTAGCGCGCCGTGAATCGCTGTTTGTCGCGGCCGGAACGCCGATAGATGTAGGACTCGATCGGTCGGCGCACGGGACCGAAGTCGGAGAGAGCAACGCGCGCCGTGCGACCGCTCGTGTCCACCATTTCCACCGTGAGATCGGGTGGCGTGGTGTCTTTGGCAGGCGGCTTGGCAGCGGGGCGTGCGGGCGGCTTTGCAGTCGGTGAAGCGGGCTTGGCACTATCGGCGGCCTTGCTGCTGTCGGCGCTCTTGCTGCTGTCGCGCGGTGTCTTGCGGGGACCCGGTGTCTGGTCGGTCACGAATAGTGACAGCGTGATCGCGCTGTTCGCGTCTGGCTGCAATGTGCGGCGTAGCGAATCGGAGAGCGCCAGCGTGAATCGCGCGGGCCACCTCGGCGTCGTGGTGTCCTTCCCTACCGGATTGTTGCTCCAGCCAAGCCTGAGCGCAGTGTTGCGCATCGTGCTGTTGGCCGTGCGAAAGGGCAAGTCGAACTCGCGCCACGTGGAGAGCGAGTCGCCGCGCAGCGTGACGCCCGGCAGTGTGCCCGTGGTCAGGTCGATGTCTTCCTCGAACGATGCCAGCGTGCGTTCGCGTCCGTCTGCGTAGCGCGTGCTGTACATCGTGGGCGGCAGCCAGTCGCCCGCACTCCGGTGGTCGATGAAGAGTTCACGATAGGCATCGTTGCCGCGCAGCGTTGTTTCGAGAAATGCGCCGATTACGAGCCGTCCGAACGCACGCTGCTCTTCACCGCTCACCAGCGAGTGGATCGCGAGTCTGCGCGCGGATGTGGGGCCGTTGTCCTTGTCGTTCCATCCCGTGTTCCACTGACCGTGATTGGCGCGGTACATCTGGATGGCGCTCTTGAAGTAATCCGTGCCGGGCGTGAACGACACGCGATCGTATTGCGTGAGACCGTTGAAGGTGCTCACATCGCCGTCGTGCGTGCCGTGGATGACGAGGTAGTTGATATCGCGCAGCGGAGTGCCTTTGTCGGACGGTTTGTACTGTCCGTCCACGGGCGCGATGGCAACGAGGGCGCGAATATCAAAACCGAAGTCGAAGCGCTGCGTGGCGTCGTCGGGATAGTGCTGCAGACGGTTGAACGCACCGGCGACGGCAACAGCCTCACCGCCGCGTGAGTGGCCCATGAGCGCAATACGCGACATGTCCACCTTGCCCGCGAGCGGTTTGCCCGTGGAATCGTTGAGCGCGCGAAAGACTTCGAGGTGCTTGAGCAGCATCCAGCCGCGTGCGTCATTCTCCGCTCGCGCGTTGCCGTTCAGGAAGTTTTCGTCGATGGATGCGAGGATGTAGCCGCGCGACGCGAGCAACTCACCGAGCCACGCGTATCCCGGATCGCTGAAGTCCTTCATGTTGTGATTGCCGTGCACGATCAGCACGAGCGGAAACGGGCCCGCGCCTTCGGGATACCACACGCGCGCGTTGAGCGGGAACGCCTTGGTATCGAAGTCCCAGTATTTCTTGCGGCTCTTCGCGATGGGCGGGGTGAAGGACACGAACGGTGATCCGTCCACGGTAGCCGTGCGGTACGTGATAGAGTCGCGGTATTCCGGGCGGTGCTTGTCGTTGCCGTGGCCGTAGTAGAGCGTGCGCACGGCCAGCGTACCGCTCCGGCCGGGATGCGGCGCGGTGATGGTGCGATTGGCCAGGACGCGCGGCGCG
>JBGTFN010000300.1:0-2579 GCA_041747275.1 Gemmatimonadaceae bacterium
AACGCGCCGACCGATGGCACTACGAGGTACTGTCGAACCGCCCAGCGAGATCTGCCTGACATGTTGCGCTCCAGTGTGGTGGTGATTGTCCGCACTGGTGAGACGCCGAGAGGCAGAACACTTGCACAACCCCCTCGTTCACTCGTTGCGCAAACATCGTTGCGCTGATGTGTCAGCCAGAAACTCGACGTCTTCCTGTCGTGAGTTCACGCCACGCGTCTCGGTCGCCAATCCAAACCATGAACGACGATCAGCATCGAGTTCGAAGTCGACGGTTGCCCCGGTGACCGATGCGCGACCTGTCAGTGTGCCTGCGCTATCCAACGAGAACGTTCCCTCGGTCAGCTCGCCGGGAGCAGGCCAACCGACAAGAATGAGCGTGTGTGTGCCCGCGTCGCGAAGCGTACCGCGCAACATGCGAACCAGGGGTGCGCGGCCGGATGTTGAATCGTCAACGGAAATAAAACAGCGTGCCGCTCGCATACCGGCGATCGATCGCGTCGACGTCACCACCACGGAACTCAGCATCATGTTCACCGGCTCGAGCCTGAAGTCGATTCCGATCCTTTCCGCAGTATCAGCAATCGGTCGTGTCGCCGCTTCATAGCCAATGCGTTGTGCGCGCAGTGTCGTTGCGGTTGATGGCACGTCGCTCAGCGTAAATCTGCCAAGCGCATCGGTGATGGTACCGATTGCAGTGCCCGGTATGGATACGCTCGCGGAGGCAAGCGGGTTTGCGCCATCCATCACGCGTCCCGTGACGCTTGTTGACCCGCTCACAACTGATGCGACCGGGGCGGCGGCGTCGACTGTCGGCAACAACGTCGAACTGCTGTCGATTGCCCTCACCGGTGCGGACGCGATGGCGGCAGGCGTTGCGGCGGCAGGCGTCATGCCGGACGCACGCGACGGCGCAGTTCCGGACGCAACCGTGTTTGCCGGTGCGACCGGTGAAATGCCGCTGTCGTCCCTGGACACGATGTACGCCGCGCCCAAGATCATCACGAGCAGGCCAGCTGCGATCTGCACGAACCTACGAACGCGCCAGCGTCCCACCGTCGATTCGTGTTGCCGATCTGCCGTCGCCACCACACGCGCCGCTGTCCGAATCACGTCGTCGTGCGGCACGACATGGCGCGGTGACACGTCGGCCGCCTGCATGATGCGCATCGAGGCCGCGATATATCCGCGTGCTTCTGCCACAGCCGCCGCGCACGCCTGACATGATTTCGCGTGCCGCTCTACAGCGTCGGCGTCATCAATGCCAAGCGCGCCATCCAGCCACGCATGCAACGACTCTTCCGTGACGTGTCCGTCGGCCGTCCACTCGGCGCGGAACGGCGATGAATCAAACACGCCCAGTACGTCGTTCTCAGGATGCGACATGCGCACCTCCACGCCCGTGTTGTTGCGACAGCCCTTCGTAGCTCTGCACCACTTTCTTTCTCGCTCGCGTCAACGTCGTTCCGACCGAGTGCACGGAGAGGCCGAGCGCAGCGGCGATCTCCTGGTAGTTGAGTCCTTCCTGACTCATGTACAGTGCGGCACGATCACGTTCCGGGATGTTGTGCAGCGCCTCACGCGCCAGCGCGGCTCGTCGCAGGTCGTCAGGCGACACCTCGTCGGGTTCCGGCGAAGCGTGCGAAACTTCTGCGTGCAGTTCGAGCAGACGTCGCCTCTGCCGCGTTTCACGCCGAAGCATGTCGCGAATGAGGTTCGTTGCCACGGCAAAGAGCCAGGCGCGCTCGTTCGCCACCGGCTTGTGCCGCATCGCTCGCACAAACGTCTCCTGCGCCAACTCCTCGGCCAGGTCAGCGTCGTTCAGCTGCCTGGTGAGGTAGCGGACAATTGGAGCGTGAAACTCGCGAAACAGGCGCTCGATCTCTTCCATGCGGGGAGGGCAGGTTCATGACCGGGTCCCTAAGACTGGACGCGGCTCCATTGTATAGACGCCGGACCTCCCGAAAGCTGCACATCGCATGGGCGCCGACACGACTGAGGCGTTGTCTGTGGAGCGTTTCACCGTGTGCAGAGGCATCCGCTGCGGTAGCAATGCCATGAACGGAGGCGGCCGCGCCATGCACTATCACATCTGGTGCGAAGAACAGGGCATTGAACTGCACGTCTTCCACCACGCGGTCTGCGGCCCCGCCCCGGGAGGTTGCCTTCGCTGATCGTTTCTGCAGCGCTAGCTCGAACTGCACGCTCCAGATCTCTTTGAGCTCGTGGTGGTCGAACCACACGCCCTTGCACGTGTGACACACGTCGAGGCGGAGCCCCGCGTGCGTCTCCAAACGCATGACGTGATCACACACGGGACAGTCCAGCGCGTTCGTCCACCCGCAGTGGACACATACTGCGTCCGATCGCCCCATCGGCGCGTGACAGTCGTGACAGGGCACGCGCATGGGGCGCGGACGCGGCACGAGATGCTGCCACAGCTCGGCCTGGTCGAGCTTTCGCAGCCGCTGCACTTCACCGTGGTCGAGCCACAGGCCGCCACAGCGACGGCAGCAATCCACGTGCAGCGCTGGCTGCTCGCCGAGCGCACGTCGCTGCATCGAGGTGCCCAGACAGAC
>JBGTFN010000301.1:0-3552 GCA_041747275.1 Gemmatimonadaceae bacterium
GCCCCGCCTCGCGCCGCTGTTGCGCTGTCGAGCCATCCGACGGAGTCTGACAGCGTGACTGGCGTGCCGCTTCGTGAAACGGCGCGAATGATCGAGCCGCCAGAGGGATCGGCGAGTGCGGAGACTGCGAGTGCCACAGCCGGCAGGGTCGCGCTGTCGGCCCGCCACGTGACAGGCAAACCGGACAGTGCCGCGGCGTGCAACAACGCACGCTGCTCGGTTTGTGGTGCTTCGCGCAGCTGCACGTTCAGCGCGCGTGTTGCGGGGTTGCCTGCGGCATCGCTGAGAGCGTGGATATCGATCGCGCCTGATGAATCGTGGAGCGTCACCACACCATCTCGCGCCCCGCCCTCGCCGGACGATTGCCATGGCAGCGAATGCGAGGTGGACCACCACGCGAGCAGAAGCGCAATGACGGCCACTGACCGCACCGCCCACTCGACAGCGATACGTGCGCGGTCCGGTGCCGCCGCGTCAGTGCGTGAGCGCATACACGATCAGATTCACGGCGAAACGCGTCGGATCTACACCCAGAAAGCGCTTGTTGTCCGGATGGAAGTTCCACTCGGAGCTGTAATCCTTGTTGCTGTACAACACTCTGATGCGATTCTCACGCTGCACGGCGAGCAGATGTTCGTGGATGAGATTGTCGCCCCACCCATTCAACTCGTGACTCGTCGTTGGCGGTCCGTCCTTGAACGTAAAGAACGCAGTATACAGCGCGTGATCGTTCGGCAGCTGCGACAACGGACCGACAAGTCGCGCAATCTCCTCAGTGGCCGTCCTGTGAAATGCGCCGTCGATATCGTGGTTGTGATCGTCCACGAACAGCAGCCCACCTCGCTCGATGTATCGCTGCAGCACCCGGCCTTCCTGCTGCGTGAATCGCACCGGCAGGTGTCCCGTGAGGAACAACAGCGGGTAGCGCAGCGCGTCTTCGGAAGAAAGCGAGACCGAGACCCCCTGCGGCGCCACCGGCAGCGACGTATACCGGGCGACCGTGTCGATGATATTGCCAGGGAGCGACGGCGCCGAATCCCAGTCGCCGGATTCGTACTGCGCGGTAGCGAAGACGAATGGCGAGGTTGCATTTGGGTTGCTCACGGCACACTCCACGCGGACACGCCCGGTGTCGGCACTGGACGCACAAGCGTACGTCGCGCGCGCGTCAGCGGCTCGGTGGCATCGGCGCCTTGGCTGATCGCATGCAGCACGAGCTCCAACGTTTGTGCGAGATCCGGCGCCTCGCCTAGCGCATCGATACGCAGCGCGACAAGTGAATCTCTGGCACTCACACCATCGACCGGCAACAACTCCGCCGCGCGCAGCAGTCGCTCGCCGAACAGCTCGCGTGGCAGCGCTGCACGATCACCGGCGCGCCGCCGAGAGTCGTGGCCCGTGTCCTTGCCCGCAAGCCGCACACGCGCAAGGTCGACCACAATCGGACGCACACGGCCGCGCAGATACACACGTTCCGCAGCACGCGCGCGTTGAATCGCCTCCAGCGCAAGACGCATCGGCGGAATGGCAGCCTTCGTATCCGCGAGTTCGAGTGCACGACCGGCGTCCCACATGGCATTGTACGCTTCGAGCAGCGGCCGGTTGAGCGCAACGATGGGCGATTCGTCCGTTGCATTGTTGTTCACCTGCCCCGATGCGCCGACTGGTGGTGCGCCGCCTGCGACCCCTGGGGCCGCAGCGCCGAACGACGGCACCAGCTTGCCCGCCTGCAGCGACAGCCCGTGGTCGTGTCCATCGCCTTCATAGTGCACGTGTTCCGACTCACCTTCACCCGACAGGCGCTGGAACACCAGCGCACTCACTGCTCGGCGGATACGTGCCTGTTCCGTCGCGAGACGGCGCGATTCGTCCACGAGCAGCTCTCGAGAGATGCGCGGCCGACGCGCTTCAAGCTTTTCCGTGAGGTCGAGCAACATGCGCTGCGAGAGTAACGACGAGTCTACCACCGGCGGTGGCGCGGCTTCCACGGCGACGGAGTCGTATTCACCGGCGCGTGCAAAACGCAACGAACGCGTTTCGCTCACACCCGCTTCGCGCGACGCCGCAGGATGGCGATCGCGGGCCACCGCGCGCACATGCATCACATCGCCTGGCGAGATGCCAAGCGCTGCGAACGACACGCTGTGCGCGGCGGAGCCTGTGCGAGCGCCGGTGAACGAACGTCGACCGAAGGTGAGCGTGCGTGCGGTGTACTGTTCCCCTGCGCCGCTCGTCACGATCACTTCGAACATCAGTGATTCCAGGCCGAGGTCGTCGGTTGCATCGGCGGTGAGTGACAGCGTACCTGTGGTGTCGCGGTAGACTGAATCGCGAAGTGGTGTGCGCAGTTGCACGACGGGCAGCGAGTCTGCGCGCGGGATGAGTGTGACAACTCGTGACGCATCGCCGTCCGTCATGCGAAAGATGGTGGGTCGGGGCGGCATGACGACCGACGCCTGCCATGGATCGTCTCCATCGACCGATGCCTGTCTCGCGGCATCGCCCCGCTGCGTCCACTCGGCGCGAAGGCCCGCCGACTTCCCCGGACCGCTGATGCGCACGCGACTGCCGACCAATCCGGTGGCGGAACTCGAGTCGTCCAGCACCGTTGGCGCCGCGCTCACGTACGCGGGCGGCGTGATCTCGATGCGCCAGTCGCGCAGTCGCTCAACGCTGTTCGTTGGATGAGTACCCGATCCGGAGGTGCCCTCACGCGCATTGAACGATGCACGATCAGCGATCGCGTCCAATGACTGCGGCGATGCGAGCAGCACGACGAGCATTAGCGCAACCAATGCCGAGACCGACGCCGCGAGCGGCACCTGCCACGCACGCATTCGCGATTCACGCAGTGCCGCATCGCCCGGAACTGCGGAGCCTGCGGTGATCGCAGCCTGACGCACCAGTCGAGACGCCACCGGCGGCGCGAGATCTTCGTCTCGCAGCTCCACCAAGGTCACCACGGCGTGCTGTGCAGGATAGCGCTCCTCGTACCAGAGCGCCGCGCGCAGTGACGTGATCGGCTCCCATCGCAATACGTGCCATGTGAGAACCAATGCGAACACCAGCACGGGAAGTATCCACGCGAACGGTCCCTGCAGCACGCGGGAGGTGGAGCTCGCTGACACGTATGATGCCGAAAACACGAGTGCCCACACGACCAGTATCAGTCGCACCGCGAGCGCGAACGCCAGTGCAGATGCAGCAGCGAGCAGCAACGCGCGACCGGTGCGAACACGGGTGAGCTTCGCTCGCAGCGCCTCGATGGACGCTCGCACTTGCGCGGCGCTGGACAGCGTCGGCGCGTTCACCGAGCGATGGGGTTTCCCGCGAGTCGCCGGCTCGTGACCGTCTGAAACCTTGGGCGTACTCATGCAGCTGTGGCCGGACGCGCGCGCACGATCATTTCGGAGACAAGCAGGCCCAGCGCCGCGAGCAGCAGCCATCTCGCAACCGGCGAGGCCGACGCCTGCATTCGATACGGCGCGGCCGCGGCCAGCGGGCCCGTTCCCGCCAGGCGTACACGCTGTCGCTCGGTGAGACCGGTCGTCG
>JBGTFN010000302.1:0-4020 GCA_041747275.1 Gemmatimonadaceae bacterium
CGCGGTCCGCAGATCGCGGTCGTGGCGGTCGCGCGTGAGCTGATTGGATTCTTGTGGGCCGTGATGCAAACGCTCGACAGTTCCGCAGGGAGCCAACCCGCAGCAGCCGTCGCGTAGGGAGCACACACACACGCACACACGCACACACGCACACACACACACACTCAACACACGCACGTGCAGGACGCGCATCCACGTGGACGTCCACGGGTGTTCGGTGGTACGACAGGAGTGGCTCGGCCTCGTTATGGGGTCTGTCGGTGGCGATGCCACCACATAATCCCCGATCCTAGAATAAGCACGCTCCAGACGAATCCAATTCTTGCCGCTCCGGTGTGGCGAGACACTGACCGGCGTATATCAGCAGGATTCATCGTCGAAGCATCCGCCGACACCCGTGGCGTCTAACACAACCACACAATGCATCGACAAGACCGCATGCCACAGGAACACTTGACAGCAGCCCAGTCATATCAGCCGCCGCTTCCGAAGCGTGACCGTCAGTCACCAACCTCCGTTAGCGAGCCTCTAGTCGAAGGTTGACAAATAGCGATGCGGCTTGGGGAGACCGTCCACGAGACTCGCCAGTTCTTCGATTGAGCATGTTCCGTGGAGTATTCCGTCCAATATGCCCTGCAGAGTGCGATCAAGGTGGTTCTCGTTGATCACGTGGCGGTTGCCGCAAAGTATGAAGTTGTAGGGAGTCAGGTACCGCTGCCGCACCTCCGCCCCAGACACGCGCATCGGCTTGCCATCGACGAGCGTTGCTCCGTCGTCGTAGTCCTCGCGCGCGATACACCTCTCGCGCCACAACGCGTACTCTTCATAACGAAACACTCGCGACGACGACGGGCCTTGCTCGTCCAATGCCTGCAGATCGAGATGCGGGTAGAGCCCCGTAGCGGAGTCCGGCGCAGACTCGACATAGAGGAAGTCCCACATGGAGTAATAGCTGCGACGAAACGCAGCTATGCGAGTCACCCTGAGCTCCTTGACATCGAGTAGGCAGTGGTCCTGTCCGAGACGACGAAAATTGCTGATGTGCATGCTGAGGCTTCCGCGAAACCACCAGAGCGGATGAATCATCCGACGGCCACCGACACCGTCCGGGCGCCACTGGTGAAGGGGGCGTCGCAGGATGACGTCAAGGCGTTGAAGTGCAGGTTCAGATTCACCGATGACCGTCAAGCCGCTGCAGCCGGGGAATGCGTCTGCAAGCCTCTGCGCAAAAAGCTGGTCCGACTCGAAGCCCACGGCGAGTGAATCATCGTCACCCCACTCATCGTCCGCTGACCTGTCGGGTGGCGCCTGGCCTGCCGTCGGGAGGGTCGACTGCCACCACGCTTCATGTGTGCTCCGAAGCTCACGGAGGTACTCGATACTGTACGTGAGATGTTGGGCGTCGACGAGCGTGTGGCAGTTGGCGCAGAGCAGGATGAGGTTGTTGTAGTGATGCACGTCCGTCGGCGGAGCGTCATCGCGGCGAGGGCCCGTAGCGCCCTGCGGGTAGATATGACATTCTTGGCCGATAACCGCCGCATCGTCAGCGCTGGTAGCGTCGGCGACGAGCATCGTCCGACACTTTGCGCATCTGTTGCCGGAGCGGGCCCAGAGAATCTTGCGTGTCCTATCTGAAATCGACATCGATGACGACTCTGGTCTCGCTAACGCCCCAGCGTTCTGCTGCAGTGCATCAAATAAAATGCGGCCGGACGGGCGACGTGCGCCAGCGCGGCGCCCGCCTGCCGCACACCGAATTGCACTGTCGGCAGCAACGCTCCGTTAGGCGGGCGGAATAGTGGTGCATTCCTGCGCACCGTGCAACACTGGGCCATGACGTGTTGCCACCCAGGTATGATCGGCCAAGTGAACTCGGAATCCTTCGATGTTGCCAGCGCCCGCTCGACACGCGCGGGAGGCGTTACGCAGCACCGTGGTCCAGGCGGATCGAAGCTCCAGAACGACACCACTGCTATCGCGTGTCCACTTCGTCACCATGAAGACGACGGTATCATCTCCAACCTTCCGGCGTCGTTCTAGCGGAATCCCGTCCTGCAGGAGGAGCTGATGCAGAGCAGGAGAGACCGACACGGACTGACCCGTGTCCACAGCGGATGGCAACCACAGAACTGCTGCACGCATTCGTAGGTGACCTTCGCTCGCGGCACTCCAAACAGTGCGAATGATCTGGGCACTGTCCAAGCGAGCACGCTCCTGCTGCGCACGCACGACTGACTGATTTGCACAACCGCCAAGAATTACGATGGACGTCAGCAGGGTTCGAATATGCATTGCGTAGCTCCGCCTAACGAAGATGTAGGATAAGTCGCCAAGCATTGCGAGTACGCAGAATCTGCCAATGCGAAATGGTTGTGGAGACGCTGATTGTCGATCCTAAGCGATTTGTGGAGGTCGATTTCGTTGCACCGTCGCTCCGATTTATCGCGACCGACTTATCCTACAGCCTCAACGTCAGGTTGTGCCGTGACCGCTTCCATAGAATGCAGGTGAGCGGCCGCGCGCTACCGTAAGGTATCAAAGAGCGCGGCCGCTCACCTGCTTCCCTCGCGCGGTCATCGGCACCAACCGCCGTTAGCCCGAACGCGCACCCCACTCCCCATCACTCTCCGCGAGCAGTCGACGTGCCTCGTCGAGGCGCTCGTGGAACACGGCATCTGCGACCGCGCCCTGCCGTCGCTCGATGTCTGTCGGGCGATTCGTCCAGTGTGCCAGCACATCACGAGCGCGGTCGACGGCGGCGCCATACGCTGGTGCAAGAGCCGCCTCCAGCGGTGGCGCTCTTGGCTCCCGTCGCTCCAAGTCGATGATCGCCGCAAGGAACAGCGCTTCACCGCGGCCTTCATCAGTTCGCGCGCCTGCGATGGCGACGAGCTCCGGCACGGACGCGTATGATGCGGAGAACACGTCACCCTGGTGACACAAGGAACTCCAGAGCGAGAACCAAGGCTCGTCGCGATACTCAGTCGGCGGCGGCGCTGTCCTCGCTGCTAGCAGCAGCGCAGGCACGTCGTCTGCGAACCCGTAGGCGTGCTGAAGAGTGCGCCAATCAACTGTCATTGCGAGGATCCGTCTGCTTCGGGCTAACGTTCGGTTCTGCAGCAAAGGCCCTCATAAAGTAGCTGTGAACGGAGCCGCACGGAGTGCGGCGCAGTTACAAAGCGCACCTCACCGCCTTTGACTGCAGCAACGCTCGTTATGCCGCAGCGGCGCCCACCTACAGTCTGTGCGCCGCGTGCCAAGCGTGTAGCGCCGCAAGCGCGTCCGCGGCATGCCGGCCCCAGTGACTATCAAACCGTTCCTTCCACTCGGCTGCTGCATCCTCTTTGCGCCCCGCTTGGTAGAACCAAAGGCCTGCCTTGAGATCCGCCCAGATATCCGCGACGTCATCGGCCAGATCTCCGAGGGTGACTACATCCGTCGGTACCTCGAGCGGATTCGCGTGCGAGTAGTAACCGAACGGCAGCGCGCGGCCGCGTTGAAATACCCGATACCATTCCTCTTCGCTGGGTTGCTCGGCTTCAATCTCGCCGAGCGGTTCATTCGGGAGATCGAGTGCGCGAGCGTACAGCAAAGCGAGGAGTCGCGTGGCACGCGTTGCCTCGGCCGTCTCATCGGCAGGCGTCGAAGCGACCCACGTGCAGAATTCCACCGCGCTGTGTGCGAACGTGTCAACGGCAGTCATGTAACTCCAATATCATGGAGCGTGGATACACGGACGCACCGAGTGGGGAGTGGGTGCCGCACGTCGGTACTGACGAAAATCCGAAGATCTAGCGTCGGTATTGATTGATTCTGGTCCCCGGCATAACGGAGCGTTCTGCTGAAAAGGCTCAAATAAATTAGCTGTGAACGGAGCAGCGCGAAGCGCTGCGCAGTTACACAGCGTACCGCATCGCCTTTGACTGCAGCAACGCTCGTTATACAGCAACGCCGCGGAGTTCTTCCTGTAGGTTTCTCGCGAGCTTCGCCGTCCGCGCGATGACGAGGTGTTCTTCGTCG
>JBGTFN010000303.1:0-11486 GCA_041747275.1 Gemmatimonadaceae bacterium
GCGCGCTCGCTCGTGAGCCGAGCGAGCGTTTTGCCTCGGCGGCCGCATTCGCGGCGGCACTGGTGCCCGCGTCGTCGAACGCGTCAGGCAACACGCAGCGCTCAAGCGAGCCGTCAATTGCCGTGATGCCCTTCGCGAACCTCAGCAGCGACGCGGAGAACGGCTACTTCTCCGACGGGCTCACCGAAGAAGTGATTACCACACTATCCAAGATTGGAACACTGCGCGTGATCTCGCGCTCTACGATGATGCAGTTCCGCGAGCGGTCGGCTGACGAGGTAGCCCGTGAGTTGGGTGTTTCGCACGTACTCGAAGGAAGTGTGCGCAAGGCGGGTGACCGCCTGCGCATTTCCGCTACCCTGTCCGCCGCCGAAAGCAACGCCTCGTTGTGGGCGGAACGGTTCGACGGCGTGCTGGCCGATGTGTTCGACATGCAGGATCGCGTGGCGGCGGCTGTGGTGAGCGCACTCGATGTCGTGCTCACGCCGGAGGAATCGCGGCGCCTCGCCGAGCGCCCGCTTGACAACGCCGAGGCGTATGACCGCTACCTGAGAGCGCGGCAGGCGTTCAATGTGATGTCGATGAGCGGAGTCGAGCAGGCCTTCGAATACCTCAACGAAGCGTTGGAGCTCGCGCCCGACAATGTCGTGCTGCTGCGTGGTCTCGGCCTTGCCTGCTACAGCGCGGCCAACACCGGCATCCGTTCCGATCGGGAGGAGCTGCTCGATCGGGCGCTGCATTATGCCGATCGCATCGAGCAGCAGCAGCCGGCCAGTCCTTACAGCGCCGAGATCTGCGGTCTGGTGGCGGTAATTCGAGGCCAGCCTACTGAGGGTCTGTTGCAGCTCGCCGTCGCCTTCGAGTCGCTACCGGGGGATGTTGACGTAGCCGCTTGGTACGCCTTCCTGCTGGCCTACGCCGGGCACTACGCGGTGGCGACTGCCGTCTCCCGGGCGAGCATGCAGATTGCACCGGGCCACGCGCTTGCGTGGGCGGGCGAGAGCTTCGCGCTTTGGCATGTGGGCCGGCACGCCGCTGCTATGGCTAAACTCGCTGCGGCTCCGGCGGCGGCACCACACAGCGCGGTACTGATCTTCCGCGGACTCGTGAGCATGAGTGCTGACGATCGCGAGGGCGCGCTCGAGTGGTTCGACAAGGGAGTCACCTTGGAGACCGATGTATTCACAACCATGTGCGGATTTCTCGCGCACGCGCTTCGCGGTGACGCAAGGGCCGCGCGGGAAGTGCTCGCACCCACCGTGACGGACGGAATCTGGAAGGACTTTCAGTACGCCGAGTGGATCGCGCAGGGCTTCGCGCTACTCGGCGACGAGGAAGAGGCCGCCCGCTGGCTTGAACGCGCCGTTGAGCTTGGGCTCGGCATTTACGAGTCGGTCACGCGACACTCCGCGGTCTGGCGCCCGTGGCTTGGTCACCCCCGATTTGTCCCGATCTTCGAGGCGCTGCGGCAGAATGCGGAGCGCTATGCGCAACTCGCGGTGGCGCCGCGCGCGCTGGCCTTGCTCGCATGAGCGTGACTGCCTGCCTCACCGCGTAGCTCGCCGACCGCTATCGCATTGAGCGTGCGCTCGGTGCGGGTGGCATGGCCACAGTGTACCTCGCGTGCTCGAATACCGGTCGGACGTAGCCATGAGAGTGCTCCGTCCGGATGTCTCAGCGGTTTTGGATCAGGTCCGTCAACGAGCCCGCACCAAGGCCGCCCAACCGGGGCACGACCTGAGCGAAGCAAGCTCCCACGCGTGATGCAGCTCCATGCCGAACTCCACACCCGCACCGAGCGCGTCGCGCAGCATGGAGAGTCCGGCGTCGCACTCCCCCCGAACGCCGAGCACGGCGGCGTGCCACCACTGAGTGCGTCCGTTTGCAAAGGGCATGTTCCGGGCCGCGAGGTCGCTGAGGCGACGATCGGCATCTGCCGGCTCGCCCGTTAGCTGCGCCAGAAGTGCGCGCTGACCGTAGTGATCTACGGAAGCCGGCGCGGTCGCCGGTGCCGCGAGGCCATCGAGAATGGTGATTGCGTCGGTGTATTTGCCGAGCATGAGCATCGGTCGGACCATGCCGCGTACTGTGCCTGGCTCGCCGCCTGGTGTTCCCGACATTCGGTCCTCATACCACCTGAGGGCGCGCTCCATTACCCGAACGGCGTGCTCCTCAGCACCGTGAGCAGCGAGCTCGTATGCTGCTTCCCTGGCCAGTGCACCAAACATCCGGGACACCGGGCTGACCAGCACGTCGTCAAGTCGCTGCTGGACCTTCGCCTGTTCACCGCGCGCTGCCAGGGCACGAAGCTCGAGCAGTCGCGCGGTGACATCTTCCGGAAAACGCCTCAGCGCCTCAGCGGCGGCGCGCGACTCAGCGACATGGTCGCCAAACAGGTGGTGCACGTCGGCCAGGTCATTCCAATAGAACGTCCATCCCTCGAGCTCGCCTCTGTCAGGGTCCAGGCCAACAAGTATCTCCCTCGCTTCACGAAGACGGTTCATGCGTCGTGCTTCCACGGCGACCTGCACACGAGCGAATCCGGCGCCCGGAGCCAGACGGCTCGCGCGGAGCGCGGCGTCATAGGCCGCAGACCAGTTTCCGCTCGCCCACGCGCGGATACTGCGCATGATCGCATCGTCCAGCGGCGCCAGTCGCACCTGTCTGGCCTCAACGGCTCGCGCCACAGAGTCGCCGCCCACATGATCCCCGCTGTTCCAGCGCGCGAGCGCCGCCCAGAGTAGTGGGGTGACGTAGCTCGTGTCTCCAGCAGCGGCCCGTTCGAACCTCGTCGCCGCTTCGCGAAAGTTGCCCTGTACGAAGTGCTCCATCCCCTCGGCGTAGTCGCGGTAGGCCGGATAGCTGGGCGGTGTGCTGACCAGTCCGGCGGAGGCGCTCAAGCGAGAGTCCAGAAGAGGCGCGAGCCCGAGCAGGGTGAGGCGCCGAACATCTTCGATCGCACGCAACGGCGTGGAGACGGATGTGCGAACCGGCTCCAGCGCCTTGATCACAACGCCGCGAACGGCGTCGGTGATCTGCGCCTGAACGAGCAGGACATCGCCCTCACGATAGTACGCGCCATGAACAACGGTACCAGCCCCAGTACCAGACGCAGCGCGGGCTATTGACTGCTCAATGTCACTTTGCTGTACTGATACTGTTCCTGAAAAGCGATTTGCCCCAAGAACAGTCATTACCGATACGACCTCCACGAAACCGGGTTCCGATAGCCCTTGTGTGATCCAATCGGCCACCATTGGGCCGATCGGATCGAGAGAGGCATCTCCAGTCGCGTTCCGGAACGGAAGCACCGCAACCCGCCGCGGCTCGAGAATGATGTCCGGCGTGGGGCTCGGAGCGCGGAACGCGCGAGCCCCTACGAACGCCAGCGCGAGCAGGGCCGCCGCGGCCAGCGCCCAGCCGGGGCGTCTGAACACACTGGCACGCCTCGACGAATCCGCATCCTTCTCCGGCGGGTCGGGAGGCTCGGAGCCTCCGGGTCGGTGCGCCACAGAGCGGTCAACCGGCGCTATCGTCGGCGCAGCCGGTGGCGCCTCGCTCTCGACGATGGCCGTGATCGGAGCGCGCCTGAGACGCTCCACTTCAGCGACGACGGCAGGATCGGGCGGACCGCCGAGCTCTGCCTGTACGAGCGCGGCGTGTATGGCGGCTCGTCGTAACGCTCCCGGCACGTCCCCCGACGCTTCAAGAGCTCGCATCAGCCCGAGCGTCGCGCGGCTGCTCAACGGATCGAGCGCAAGACGCTCGGTCCACCGGCGAGATGCTTTGGCGGCGTTGTTGTTCTCAGACTCCTGGGCAGCCAGCGACTCCAACGCCTCCGCGTACTGGCCATCAATTCGATCTCGCTCGGCGGCGGCCCACGCGTCGAACTCGGGAGAGTCCCGCAAGTGAAAGCCGTCGAGGAACGGACCAACGCGCAGTGAGGCGGCTCGTTCGAGTTCGCCGGCTTCCAGCGCGGCATGGAACTGCCACAGGTCACAATCGCACACCCCGCGTTCGAGCCGAAGCTCATCGCCAGCGGACGTAATCGATTCCTGACCCAACGCCGAGCGTAATGCATAGACATTGTCTCGGATCAGGTGGCGAGCTCGATCGGCATCGAGTTCAGGCGCCAGCAAGACCATCAGTCGGTCGCGACTGATTGATCGGGACCGGTCGGCGGCCAGGATCGTGAGCAGTGCCATCGGCTTGCGCTGCACGGCACGACCCGTCAACGGGCCCTGCACACCTTCGATTGAAGCGCCTCCGAGCAGACGAATCGTAAGCATTGCATGCACCCGGCGGGGAACCGACGATCCGTCGACTTTGCGTCGACGGCGCGCCCTGATCTTACGCCCACGAATCGCCAGCGCCAAGAACGGCGCGCCTTCCTTAACGTGTCGAGGACTGAATCAATGACCCGCTCCGCTGCTTACGCATCTCGCATCATTGTCGCACTCTGTCTGGCAACTACCCTCGTCGCCTGCACCGACGCGGCGCTCCCCACGCAAAGCGACTTCGATGTCGCGATGACGCAGAACAAAATCAACGGCAAGAACGGATTTGAGCTATTTCAGCTCTCCTACCCTGACGACGTCGTGTGCGGTGGCAATCCGATCGTCCTGGTCGAGCTCTCTGGACACCTGAAAGTGTCCAGCGTTACGCCTCGACAGGGCGGCGGCGTGATTGTTCGCGAGATTATCAGCAACGGCCGCATCACACTCTCGGCGAACGGAAAGACGCTCAGCAGCGCCATGACTGGACAGGCCTTCTATGACATCGATGAGAACGACAACCTGATTTCGACCACCTTCGTCGGCAACAACGGCGCCTTCACCGTTCCGGGAATGGGTCGTATTGCCATGGAGGTTGGGAAGCTGGTGATGGGGCCGAACGGCGTGCTGCTTGAGCGCGGTCAGCATGATGTGTTTAGCAATAACCCGAACGTCGCGAAGCTTTGCACGTATCTCGGAAGCTGAGCAATCTGTCGGCGGCGGTCCGGTGTCGCATGGCACCGGACCTGGCAGGCACGGCCACTGCCTATCTTGCGCGAAACCACAAACGGACACCGTTCTCCTCTTTGCCGACCTCCGGCAGTACTTTGCGTGTTATGAGTCGTCGCACCACCACCCGGAAAGTGTCCCTCGAGGACCTGTATGGCGAGGAGACGGCAAACTGGATGCGACTCACGCCGCAGCAGCGTTGGGCAGAGACCATTCGATTGGCGGCATGGTTCCACGCGCTCGGAGGTACCAGTGATCCCGATCCAGATCCTTCGAGTCCTTTCTACGATCCAGCAGTACGACGTGCCCGCCCTGTTGATGGGGGGACAGGCCTGCGTGTTGTACGGCGCGGCCGAGTATAGTCGCGATCTGGATCTGGCGGTGCTTGCGACTGATGATGCGATTCCCCGTCTCAGCTCGGCGTTGAGGTCTCTCCGCGCAACGGTTATTGCAGTGCCGCCCTTCGATGTCGAGTACCTCAGACGCGGCCATGCCGTGCACTTCAGCGTGCCAGCCGAAGACACGGGGGCGACCGCCTCTCCACTGCGTGTGGACATCATGAGCCGGATGCGCGGGGTGGCGCCGTTCGACGAACTCTGGGCGCGTCGCACGACCATCACACTACCCGACGCGTCGCGATCGGTCGACGTGAACGTGGAGTTGATGGCACTTGAGGATCTGGTCGCGGCGAAGAAAACCCAGCGCGACAAGGACTGGCCGATGCTAAGGCGACTGGTTGACGGAGCAGTCGACGGAAATGGCCGCCGATCGCGCCTACTGGGACCCGCTGCGCCGAGAGCTGGAGCAGTTGCGCCACGCGGCTAGGCGGGCGCAAGGAGGAATCCAAATTGACTAAGTCATGTGCCTTAGCTAGCATTGAGAATGAAACACGACTCACGCGTCTACAACGTTCACGAGGCGAAGACGAATCTTTCGAAGCTGCTCGAGCGAACCGCCGACGGCGAGGAGATCATTATCGCGAGGGCGGGTGTGCCGATCGCCCGATTGGTGCCGATCATCGCGCCCGCCGCCGAACGACCGCTTGGCAGTGAGCAGGGAATCTTGCTGATTGCCGACGATTTCGATGCGCCGCTCGCGCCGGATCTCATCGACGCCTTTGAACGATGAGAGTCCTGCTGGACACGCAGGTCTGGCTCTGGATGCTGGCAGCGCCGGACCGACTTTCCCAAGAGAGTCGAACGCTTCTCGCCTCCGCGGACAATGAACTGTTGCTCTCCGCCGCGAGTGCCTGGGAGATTGCCATCAAGCACGGGCTCGGCAAGCTCCAGCTCCCCGAATCCCCAGCGAAGTACATCCCGCGCATGATGGTCCACACGAGCGTGGCCCCGCTTCCGATCCATCATCGGCATGCGCTGCACGTCGCCGCGCTCCCCGAGCACCATCGAGATCCCTTCGACAGGCTCCTGGTCGCCCAGGCCCAGGTGGAGAAGGTACCGATCATCAGTGCTGATCGACATTTCCGCCAATATGACGTTGAGGTGATTCCCGCATGACCGCGCCGGCTCAAATCGCATCGCCATAGTTCGGACTTTCCCAGGCCGCGTGGTTGCACTCGTGCGCACCACGCATCCGGCGCTCGTCTCGCGTCACGTGACTTGCGACGTCAGCGCGCGGCCTGTGCCAACCGTGCACGCGCCGCTGCAAACTGCGCAAAAATGGTCGGTGCGTTCGCCTCACCGTACGCAATTGTCACCTTTTGCTGCGCTTCGTCGAGCACCGGACCCAACCTCGACGCAGCACGCTGCATTGCACTGCGCTCCGTGCTGCCCACCTGCTCGATCCAGACTGGACTGGTGTGCGCAAACGGGTACGCACTCATCGACGGCCACACGGGCTCGCCGCCACGCGCGCGTGCAGCAATCCAGCCGCCAGCCGGCAATGTGACGGACCCTGTGTACTTCTTCGTTCCTGGCGCCGACAGACCCGCGGCACTCCACACCACTTCGCCGTTCACCACAATGTCCACCGAGTCGACTGGAACGGCCGAGTGCATGGTGAGCTCCCATGACGTGTCGCCACCGCTTTGTAGCGCGTCTCCCGGCGAGCGCCCGCCTGCCGTGAACAGCAGCATCGGACCGGTTGTCACGAACGAGCGCCCGGCGCGCATGTTCGCGTAATAGTCCGTAAAGTTTGCGGCGCCGTTCGTGTCGACGTACAAACGCGTGGCGCCTACCGCCATCGTGCGGTAGTAGTTGTTCATGACGTCAGTGCCCGCTTCGAGCGCGACCGCGTTGCCAAGGTTGAGGAACTCGTACCAGAGCGCAGCCGTGCCGAGCGCGTCGGTCCACAGGCACGCCACCTCGAGCCAATCGAGATTGCCGAGGATGCCGTCGACGGCGAGCATCACGGGCACATCGCGCCGCCCTTCTTCGCTGAATGGATCCCGCGCACCAACCGGATGCACATATCCACCGAATCCGCCCTGCGCGCGCGCAAATGCCAACGGCTCCGCATTCGGGCGATCATCCGTACCGTACACCTGATAGCCCGGACCCCAGATCCACGGCCAAAACAGTGCCTTGGTGTTCAGCAGGCTTACGTGTCCGAGAAAATGCGAACGCACTTCCTGTGCAAACTGGATGAGCGGCAGGTCGCTTGCGCGCGCAAAGCCCCAGTGCTGCTGTTCCTCGAAGCGATTGTGCAGGTTGCCAACCATTGGCGTGGCCAGATCGAGGTTCTCGCCGCGCATGAATGACACCAGGTCATCGGGTTCGAGCGTGTACGTGCCGCCGTAGTTGAGGTGAAAGTGGTGATCGGCCGACAGGTAGCCCGCGGCACGAGAGTCCCATACGTGCTGCAGCGCCAGTGACACTTCCACTACTGCACCAGCAGCAACAGTCACTGTTTGCGAAACTTCGGCCGTCGTCAGTCCGCGCACGGCGCCCACTGTGACCTGGCCCGCCGGCACCGTCACTTCGATCACGCCGGGCGAGTAGAAGAAAATGCGACCATGCTGCAGCGCGAACTGTGCGTAACCATCGCTTGGCACCGCAGGGTGGCCCGCACCATCCAGCACGGCAAGCCGCGAAGCGACCGTCGCTGCACCTTCGCGTGTGGTGATGCGAAGCGTACCGGTTGGCTGTCCCCAATCCCACGTGAGCACACGCACTTCCTCCGCGTTGCCACCGACGCGCGGAATGCGATACAGTCGCATTTCTTCGTCGGCACCAGCTTCGGTGAAGTAGAGCTGCTCTCCAGTCGGGCTCCATGCAGGACTGAGCGGCAGACCACGTGCGCCAGTTGTGAGTCGCACAGACGTAGAAGGATCACTGACAGAGACGAGACGCAGTTCGTAGCGCTCGTCGACAGCCCAGCCGTACACAGCCGTCGTGCCATCGGGACTGATCGCTGGCCGCGACTGCGACACGATGCGCTCGACTACGAGTTCACGTTCGTCACCACTGGCCAGGTTGCGCATGGTGACGCGATCGCCGCCGAGCTTGTGCATATAGAGCAGCGTTGCACCGTCGCGGCTTACCGTTGGCGTGAACTCATTCCCGCGTTTGGTTGTGATGCGCTCCGGCGTGGCGTCGGGCGCGCGAACCCTCCATAAGTCGAGTGTGCCTTCGGCGGCCGAGCTGTAGTAGAGTGTGCCGTCCGGCCCGAATGTCGGATCGAGGTCGAGCGCCGGTGTATTGATGCGCACTTCCTGTCCGCTGCTGATGTTGCGGGTCACGATCCACGTGTCGCGAGTATCGTCGCGCACAAAAGCAAGCTGCGCGCCATCGGGTGACCAGGCGGGACGGAAGTCCATGTTCGGTCCGTCGGTGACGCGTGTTGCGCGCCCGCTCGTGAGATCGAGCACCCAGATCCAGCCGCGCGCGCTGAAGGCAAGGCGCGATCCATCAGGACTCACCGCCGGATCTGTCGGCCCCACGTTCATGGTGGGCAGGTCATAGCCCTCCAGATACACGTGGTGATTCATGCCGGTCACCTTCGGATACCGATTCGTCCACTGCGCATCGGCGGTGGGCGCGGAGAGCAGGAGCGCGAAGGCGGCGAGCGGCGCAAAACGTAGAGTAGGCATATGATGCCACGAGTTCAGGGAGGATCGAAGCTTCTGGAATATCACATCACATCTTCATATCGTCCATCATCGTGCGATGTGATTCCATGAGGCGCGTCACACGTGTTCTATGCGCCGACATGTACTGCTGGAGTTCGGACGCAGACATCTCCGGCATTCGCGTCAGGTCCTGGCGCAGTGAGTCGACGGTCGCGTTCCATGCGTTGTCGCTCGCCATGTTCATGTCGCGCATATCCTTGTTGAACTGCGCGATCATGTTCGCCACCATTTGCCGGTGCGTCGGGAGCATCGACGCGATACTGTCCGCGCCGGCGCCGTCCATCATGCGCATGTGCACCTGCATCTGCTGCATCATGCCGCCTTCGCCCATGCTCTGCATGCCCTGCATGCCCTGCATGCCCTGCATCCCGCCCATCGCGCCGGTGTCACTCTCGGACATCCTGGTCTGGTCCCCATTGGCGTCGGCTGCTGTGTCAGTGCCAGCGCAGGCGGCGAGTGCGAGTGCCGTTGCCAAAGTGACGATCGATCGGTGGCCAAGTGTGCGATAAAGTGAATTCACAAGAATCTCCGGGTTGGGAAAGTGAGAAAGAAAATCAGGCGCGATCGCGCTTCATGAGCGTTCCTGCGCACGCCGCACCTCGCGCTCCTTCCAGAGCGAGTAAATCGCCGGAATCACAACGAGTGTGAGAACGGTGCTCGACACCATACCACCTACCATCGGCGCGGCGATGCGCTTCATCATGTCTGCACCGGTGCCCTGGCTCCAGAGAATCGGCAGCAGTCCTGCGGTGATCGCCGAGACGGTCATCAGCTTCGGCCGTACGCGCTCCACAGCGCCGTGCTCTACGGCTGCGTCCACATCGTCACGATTCTTGAGCAGCCCGCTCTCGCGCCGCTGGTCATACGCCTGGTCGAGATAGAGCAGCATGATGACCCCAGTCTCCGCGGCCACACCGGCCAGCGCGATGAAGCCGATCGAGGTAGCCACGCTCACGTTGTAGTCAAGCATCCACATGAGCCACACGCCGCCGACGAGTGCGAAGGGCAGCGACAGCATCACGATGGCGCTCTCCGTGACGCTCTTGAAGTTGAAGTACAGCAGCACGAAGATGATGGCAAGTGTGATCGGTACAACGATGCGCAGCTTCTTTCCCGCTCGCTCCATTGCCTCGCACTGGCCGGACCACTCCAGTCGGTATCCCGGTGGCAGTTTGATTCGTTCCTCCACGAGCGCCCGCGCATCGGCCACATAGCTTCCAATGTCGCGATCCCGTACGTCGACGTACACGATGTTGTTGAGGTACGAGTTCTCCGACTTGATGAGCGTCGAACCTCTCGTCACCTTGATTTCGGCGAGCTGGCCCAGCGTGACCCGTGCTCCCGACGGAGTGGCGACGAGCGCATTGGCGATGGCCTGCGGGTCGTCACGAAGTTCACGCGGGTAGCGCACGAGTACGCTGTACCGCTCGCGCCCATCGATGACTGTGCCCGCAGGCATCCCGCCCACGGCCGCCATCATGGCCATCTGCACGTCGTCAACGGTCATGCCATAGCGCGCCGCCGCGGCGCGGTCGATCTCGATATCGAGATACCGACCGCCGACCGCGCGCTCGGCGAAGACGGAGTTCGTGCCTTCGACGGCGGGTAGAATGCCTTCGATCTGCTTGCCAATGCGGTCCAGCTCCGCGAGCTCAGGCCCGAAAACCTTGATCCCCACGGGCGTTTTGATGCCGGTTGCCAGCATGTCGAGCCGATTCTTGATCGGCATCGACCACATGTTCGCCACGCCCGGCGTCTTCACCGACGCGTTGATCTCGGTCATGATCGAGTCGTAACTCACGCCCGTTCGCCACTGATCGCGTTCCTTCAAAATGGCGATGCTCTCGATCATCGACATCGGCGCCATGTCAGTCGCCGTTTCGGCGCGGCCGACTTTGCCCAGCACCATCTCCACTTCGGGGATGCGCGCCAGGGCAGCGTCGCGCTGCTGGAGAATTTGCTTCGCTTGTGCCGTGCCGACGCCGGGGAAGAGTGAGGGCATGTCCATGACACTGCCCTCGTTCAGCGGCGGCATGAACTCGCTGCCGAGCCGTGTCCACGGCACGATCGACACCAGCAATACGACGACGGCTACACCAATCGTTGTCCACCGGAAGCGCAGCACAAGCTCGATGACTGGGCGGTACGCACGAATGAGGAATCGGTTGACGGGGTTGGCCGATTCGGGCTTCACCTTGCCTCGAATGAACAACCCCATCATTACCGGCACGAGCGTGATCGAGAGCAGCGCTGCGGCCGCCATCGATAGTGTTTTAGTCCACGCCAGCGGCTTGAACAGCCGACCTTCCTGCGCTTCGAGCGCGAACACCGGCAGAAACGAAAGTGTGATGATGAGCAGGGACACGAACAGCGCGGGCCCCACTTCCTTCGAGGAA
>JBGTFN010000304.1:0-7316 GCA_041747275.1 Gemmatimonadaceae bacterium
GCGGGCCAGCCGACTGCCGGCGCGCGCGTCACGTTTTCGGCGACCACCGCAGCCGGTGACACGATTGGGCGTTTCGGTGTCGCGTCGCCCAGTGATGCCAACGGTGTCGTGAGCGCACGCTTCACCGTCGGTGCCACCACCTATCGTGGATCGGTCACAGTCACGGCGCAGACCTTGGGGGAAGCGAACACCCTACTGGTCGGACGAACCATGGTGCAGGTGATCGCCCCCTAAGGGCTGGCTTCATACCTTAATACGCGGCCTGCAGGACGTCCTGCATCAAACCTCTCGTCACTGATGAGTTGTGGGCGCAGGTCGCGCCCCTGCTCCCGAAACTGCGGCCGCATTGAAAGCGCGGGCGGTCTCGGACAGTTGATCGCGCGGTACTGACCGGCATCGACTACGCTGCTGCGCAGCGGAATCCCAATCGACTGGGAGCGTGCCGCGCTCGATCCCGCTTGCTCGCGGCAATGGGGTACGCGGATATTGGACTCAAGCCAACGGCCAGAGGCAAACCGGAGGAGCAGCGTGTTCCGTGCGCGATCCGGCCCAGCGACTGTTCAACGACCACCGCGCCCGCATCCGTCCTCACAAGGCTCATGGGCGTCTGGCCACTCAACGTCCGATGTGGCTTCGCCAGCCATCGTGCCCCGCGTGCGGCGTCGCCGAACGTCTCCTCGGCGATGGTGGTGATGCGCGCCAAGCGAGCGAGCCGGTCGGACTCGCCGGCCGACAAAACAATGCACTCGCGGCGCTTCCGCTGAAGCGTGCGCTCATTGCCGACGACCCGGTAGACGAACGCGTGGGGAATGTCGCGCTCGGTCATGTGCCCCAGCATGGCATCCAGCGACCCGGACGGCAGACCGGCTGCCACGGCCTCGGACAGCCCCATCTCCGACTGCACCGACCGCCCCAACACAGCGGGGCCCCCCAGCAGCGCCACCGTGCGCTCCAATCCGAACATCGCGATGACCTCCGTCAGGTAACGCTTTACGATAGCCGGAATGGCGGGATTGGGCGAGTGACGGGAATCGCGGCGTTGCCCAAGCGGTGGCCCGACTGCACCCCGTTCCAAGCCATGGGGCCCCCGTCTCGAGCACTTTCGTCGCCTGTACCGCCCCCTCGGGGTCGATCCACGCCGCCGCCAGCGGCGCGAGGCCCCCAAGCTCGGGATGCGGCTCGCATAGCCATCTGAGCCCGTCTTTGGCGCCCAGGTGCGCGTATGCGCGGTCTCGCAGCCGAATCACTCTCTCCCGCTGGGCTTCAGTCGGCGTGTGCATTCCCGCACGGTACGCGGGTGCGTCACCGGCGAGTCACATCACCCACCTATCCGCCTGTGATCGACTTGCTGACTCTCAGACTCGCGGTATAACGTGACGAACGTCACGTCCAGCCCCGACGTGGGGATGGGCCTCTCCCCCCCGGCGCAGACTGCCGTTGGCCCCGACGACCTCCCATTTCTCTCGACTGCACTATGCCGAAGCAACATCGCTTTTCACTCCCGCCGGCGAACGTTCTAGTATCGCCGAAGGGCCGTTTAAGGACATCTGCCGCGTGCGAAGGTCTGGCGCAGGGGGCACTGACGCGTTCCATTCTCTGTGTAACCTCGCACGGTGTCATGAACGAAGTCCTGCACTTCCGGTGTGGAGATGCACTGCACGGCGCGCATGTTGTGTCACGCTAGGACGGGGCAGGATGTGAAGCAACGACGTACTTCGCGCACCGGCAAACGGGACGGCACCCGGATGGCACCAGGCCTACCGCAAGCCAGAGAAGCGGTGATGCCGAAGGCCACAGAAGGAAGGAGGACGGCGCCTCGATTGAGACGCCGGGCCATGAGTATGTCTATTGACGCGGCGCTCACGCCTAAGGAGGATCAACGCATGCTCCGTATCGAAGTCGACCTGTTTTCTGGACGCCCCAATCCAGTATGGATCGTCACCGATGGCGCGGAGGCCAAGCAGCTGCTCGATGAAGTGGCTGAGGCCGATGGCTCCTTCGCTAACCAAGAGTCGGGATCCAACGCGCTCGGTTTCCGAGAAGTCCGTGTCGATGTGCTCGGCGATGATGAACCTCGCACGCGTAACGTACCGGCCAGCTTTGCACTCGGCACGTCAGCGGCGACAAACAGCGGCGCATCTGGGGAGATTGCCGCCCGGATCATTAAGGCGATGCCCGTTCGCTCGAAGATTCAACTGTTGGAGCACGCGATTACACCGCTCAATCCAAAGCTTCGCGATCACATGCTGGTACGCCTCGCAGAAGCACTGGCGACGCGATCAACCACCAAGGCGCCTGCGACGGTGCGCTTGGCGGCGAATCCACTCCGCACCACCGTTCGTGATCCAAAGTGCGAGCGATGCGAGTACGAGGTTAGTCAGTACAATCCAGCGTTCTGGAACGCCGCTGCGGTGCGGCCGAGGAACAACTGCTATAACTATGCGCGAAACTGGCGCACGAATACCTTTGCGCAGCCGGGACGCGCCCATGGTGCGCAGGCCCCCACGATGTCGTGCAGTGCGGTGACTGCGGCCGCTGTGGCCGATGGTCTCAAGAAGCTGTGCACGTGCCTACCCAGGGGCGAGTATCCGAGGCGCTTGATGGCGCTCGTGATCGATCCGGGCTATGACTACCACTGGTACCGACATCAGCGGGGTGGCTTTTGGGGACATAAGCCGGGTCAAACCGCGGCGAGGAAAGTTGACAACAGTAACGTGGTCATCACAAACCCGGAGACTTGCAACCGGGGCGGATATACTGACTTCTGCGGTTATTTCTACGCCGGGGTGTCAGTGGTCATCAACTGATTCCGTGCTCATCGAGCTCGATGTCTTTAGCGGTCTACCGAATCCGCGATGGTCGCTCGGGCCTCGCGCGGTGACGCGGTTGCACCAACTCGAATCGACGCTGCGCTCCTCTGCGGCGAAGCCAGTTGACCCCCCGGGGCTCGGCTACCGCGGATTCGTGTACACCGACAAAGGGGGTACCCGCCGTGCGTACGGCGGGTACGTGTGGTCACAACGCAGGACGCTACTTGACCCCACGTTCAGCGTCGAAGAGTTCCTGCTCGGAGAAATGCCGTCTGAGTACCACGCCATTCGTGTGCGCGTTGCTGCCGACGTGGCGCGCCGGAGGTAGGGCTCCGCGTGCTGGACCGTGCCCCTTGGTGCTCCATCGAGGCAACACGCCCAAGGCCTCCGACAGAAGGCAGCCGCCGGTTGATCACTCCGTATTCATCCGCGGCACCACCTGCCCGGATAAGCATCGGGTCAGCGTTCGGGTTTTTCGCTGCTGCTTTCGCTCGCGCTCAGGGTGAACGTCGCGGTGCACAACGGTCGAATACAGGTTCATCGATTGCACCGATCATCGGTTGCGCTCGGCGCGCTATGAGATCGCGTGGCGCGCGGACATGGCCATGTGATGAAGGTGCGCGATGTGAAGTTCGACGAAGCGGTCCGTTTCCCCGACTTCAGGTCGGCCGCCGGACTGTTGGGCGTACATGACAGCCACGGTGCGCTCAACGGTGTGCCGCAGCGGGATGTCCCGCGTCGTCGCATGAGCTGCGCCCCACCACACAGCCCCCAACACCCGCAATGGACGTAGGGTTGTGCAGTGCCACCGACAGCCATGGTTCGCCGGTACACCCCAGTGGGCAGCAGGCGAGATCGAGCGCGGCGGCGACGTAGGTCAGCGTTGCCAACACGCAGCCTGCGTCCCGCCAGATGAGCGATTCGGGATGCTCGTAGGCGGCAGCGGTCCGGTCGACCTGCGCGGCGAACCACAGGATGGTGGCGACTTCAATCCCAGTCGCTGTGGGCAGGAGTGTCGGCGGTAGCTGCTGGAGGGCCCGCAGCGCCGTCCCGTCGTCGACGTCAAGTTCGCGCAGCGCGTGCCGCAACGGGTCGTAGAGGTATAGCCTATCGGCCCCATGTTCCGCAGGCTCCGTCTCCGGGTGCACGAGCGCGGCCGTCGATGCTGTGTGTGGTGCGGCGACGCCTACAGGCGGGTTCATAAGCACCAGGTCGACTGGATGCCGGCCGCCGGCAGATGGCGGGATGCGGTGCTCCCAGTCGCCACGTGTCGCCGGGGGTGTAGGCTCTGCGGTCGCGAGCGTCCGTCCCGTATACCAAAGTAGTGTGCTGATGTCTTCAAGGGCAGGAGCGCTGAACGCATGCGTCGACCGCCGTGACGCGAGCACAGAGAAAAATTGGCGTCTCGATACACGCGGCAGCGGCAGCAACACGGCCGTGCCAACAGTCTGATAGTCGACCGGCGTGTCGACGCGCCGAAGTCGACGCGGATGGGGCTCCCCAGCGCTGAGTCGCGCCATCAGCGGACGAGCAGGCGTGCGCACATTACTGTACCACCCACGTCGGCTCCATGCCCGCGTCTCGACCGCGAGTGCTTAGTACGCGGCCTCCGTCCCCCAGAGCGCTTCCGTCACGTTCAGATGCTTCTGACAGCCGCGACAGGTGCCGCATGCGAAGGATCCGGTGTGACAGGAATGCGCCCACGCCAGCAGTTCTCGTGGTACGTTCACGCTGCGAATCAACTCCACGGTGCTGAGCGCGAGGGAGGGTGCCTCAAGGGAGAGCGCACCTTCCTGCAACTGAAGGAGCGCGTGCAGCACGCGGACGAAATCGTCGCGGCCATCGGCGTGTGCGCGGTCGGACGCGACCGTACCGAGGATCAGCCGCTGAGCGCCGATGCCGATAGCGTGCATGGCCGCCACCGTCACCAGAAGCTGATTCCGAAACGGCCACCACTCCGGCACCGGAGCGAGCGCGGAGGGCGCTGTGCCGGCGAGCGCGCCTGAGCCCAACGCTCGACAGTCCACGCGTACCACTGCGTGCCGGATAGCGAGCGTGGCCGACACCGCCTCCGCCGCCCGAATCTCGCCAGTGGCGCTGACGTGGCCGTAGTCGACCGTGAGCGCCCAACGAGGACGCCGAGCGAACGCCAGTGCGATGGAATCCATGCCGCCCGAGAGCAGCAAGAGTTCATCATGCGTGCTCATGCCTGTTCCGGTCTAGGCACGCGATGCGGGGACCGAGCCGCGCACGTGGCCATTGGCGATCCATGCCACGTGGTAGATCGCTGACGTGAAATCGCTACGGATTTCGCACCCTGTCCCAACCAACATTTTCAGTGCTTCGGGTGTTTCATGCTGCGCGAAAGCGACCACGGGGATTCCGCGCTTTCGTGCATAGCCAATTTCGAAGAGGGTACCTGGATCCGCACCATCGACGAGCGCGAGCAGAATGTCGCAAATCTCGAGCTCGGCGACGTCCTGGTGCACGACGACCTCGGCGGGGCCGATACCCACGTCATGGAAAGGAGAGAACACGGACAGTCCATGGTCCTGAAGCGCGTTGCGCGTCTCGCGAACGAGCCACCGTTGCGCCATCGAGAAAAATGGACCGGCAAGGTACACTCTCGGCGTCCGCGACTCATCATCCGCCGACAGTGCCTGCAGCGCCGCCTCCGTACCCGTCGATAAATCTGGCGCGATGGGCAGCACCTGCGACGCACAGTAGCGGGCCGTGGCGGCCGACGCTTCATGGGCAGCCAGAGGCGCCGCGTGACCTCGCACCGCCCATTGCTCAGCGAACACGGCGGCAAAGACGTCGCCAGACCCAATGGGCCACACGGTTCGCGCGTAGAAAGCAGGGACGACGACACCGTCTGGCGTCGCCGGCTCGAAGACACTTGCCCCTCGGGCGCCGCGCTTGACGACAACCACCGATGCGCCATCCGCGAGCAACCGGCGAGCAGCACCGCGGATGGTGTCCTCAGAGCGGCGGCCATGCTCCGTCGGCGGTTCGCCGGCCAACGCCAATGTTTCTCTGACGTTGGCCACAATGGCCAGCATTGCCGCCCTCGACCCATTCTCCGCGAAGGGTGCTGGACGATAGGCCGATTGCGGATCGTAGACTACGCGCTCCCCATCGACGACCGCGTCGCCGTCGAGCATGCCGAATCGCAACAGCGCGCGCGCCTGCACACGCAGCGGCGCTGCGGGCTGCACCAAGAGCAGGGCAGGCTGGATCTCCGGTCGCGCAAGCGGATGGTCATAGGTGAAGCGGAGCGTGCGCGCGATGTTGACGGTGGTGAGCCCGATGCCGGCGCTGCCCGCATACAGCTGGAGATCCGGCAACGTGTCCGCGTCGCAGTACGTCACGAGGTGCGGTACGGCGATCCGCGCACTGACCGCAACGGCGGCGCGGAGGCCGGAGCCGTACAACTCCGCCCAGTGTGGCTCGTCGCAGTACTCTCGGTACGTGCCACCCACGATAGTCAGCAATGGCTCCATCTCACGCCGCCGAGACAAGATGCCGCCAGTGATTGCCCGGCGCCCAAGACGCGAGATTGGTAGCACTTCCGAGGCGCTTACACATGGCGTAGTTCCACCACACAGCGACCTCCAACCGGGATCTCGGTGACCATCGCGTGATACCGAAAGCCGCGCTCCATGCAATCCCAGAGGCGACGGACGCCATCAAATGTGATCGAGCCAGCGGTGGCGCCGGTGTTCGTCTGCGCTTCAATGCGACCAAAGCCACCGGACGTCGAGGGGACGCGCACCAACTCGAGCACCTGACGCACCTGTAACCCCGACACCACGGCGGGAACCGGAGAGTTCAAGGCAACGCGCTTGACGAGGCTGACACAAGACCACTCCGGCGCGCCACCGGAGCTACCCCCACCACTGGATCGATCACTACCTGACATCGTTGCGCCGTCCTCCGAAAGGAGAAGGTCGCATGCAATCCCGCTCTCAGATCAGCGACCGATCTAGCAAATCTAAACTACGGCGACCTTGGCGAAAGCAGTCACCATTATGTAACCGGCCTATGTGCGTGATGGGTGCGTGTCCGGCGCAGTTCGCGCCACATCACGGCATCCAATCCAGCCGCCGGCACGCCGAGCTGGTCGGCGAACGTCAGAAACCGTTGCTCCATTGCTCGATAGTGGCGGGCGACATCGTCATGGGCCTGAAAGAGTCCCATGATGCGACCAGCCCGAAGCAGGTGAACGTCGAGGATGGCGACCGCATTACTGTGTCGCACGTTGCGAGTAATCCACGAGGCAGTCTTGAGCCCCACCCCCGGCAAACAGAGGAGCCAATCACGCAACGCGCGGTCAGATAGGGTTTCGGGTGGCGCCTCCTGCGCGAGCCTCACGAGGGACGCCGCGAGCTGGCGCGCACGTTGCGTCGCGAATCGATAGCGCAGTTCCCGTCCGGCCACGCACAACGGTTGGGCCAACGCCGTCCGGAGCGTCTCCGCAAACTTTGGCTCGCTCGCCGCGCGCCA
>JBGTFN010000305.1:0-4848 GCA_041747275.1 Gemmatimonadaceae bacterium
CAGCGACGGTGGCAGCCCCGGCCTCGTCTCATCGAGCGCCTTTGGCATCTCCGACAGCTGCGCGGCCATGAGTTGCGCTGCCTGTGTGCGGGAGGCGAACGGGTGCTCGCCAGCGAGCAGTTCGTACGCCACCATGCCCCACGAGTACAGATCGGCTCGGTGGTCCACCTCGTCGCCCGCCGCCTGCTCGGGCGCCATGTACGCGGGCGTACCCAGCGAGAGCCCAATGGACGTGAGTGTACCGCCCGGAACGGCCGCACGCGCCGCACTCACGGCCTTGGCGATGCCGAAATCGGCCACCACCGCGTTCCGACCGCTCAGCAGCACATTCTCCGGCTTGATGTCCCGATGCACGATGCCGCGCGCGTGCGCGTACTCCAACGCTTCCGCTATATCGCGCAGAATTCGCAGCGACTCATCAAGCCGCACCTCGCCGCGCCGCATGCGCTCCCGCAGCGACTCGCCCTCGATGAACGGCATCGTGTAGTAGGGCAACCCGTCGGCCGTTGCCCCCGTCGTGAGCACGGGCACGATGTGCGGGTCCTGCAACTGCGCGGCCAGCGCCACTTCGCGTGCGAAGCGCTCGGCGCTCACCCCCTGCAACAGTTCGGGCGACAGCACCTTGACCGCCACGCGTCGCGAGAGTGTGGTGTCGGTGGCTACGAACACACGCGACATGCCGCCGCCGCCGAGTTCGCGTTCAACGGTGTAAGCAGCACCGAGCGCGAACTGGACGGATGGGAGGATGTTGTTTCGGGAGCCCTCGTGTGGCAGGGGTCCGCTGGGGTCTGCCGAGGCGGCGCGAGAAGGATTTGAAGACGGCGGGACGTCGGGCATCAAGCGGAGTGGCCGTGGTAGCGTTTAGGACCTTTGCAGCGGACTGTGCCCTAGTATGCAGCCGAGCGCACGAGTCTGCCGGACCAATTCAACGCAACTACCGCCTTCCGTTCTACTCCCCCACCAGCTTGCGCAGCGCTGTCAGACTCTGAAGTGCCTCAGGCGACGGCGACACGCTACCCCACACGGCCTGCACCAGCGAACTGTCACGGCTGTACAGATCGTTGCCGAAGTGAAGCTGTCCGTCACGTTCGAACGCCGTTGCGTACATGATGAAGACGGGGAGCTTCTGCGAGAGCTTCATCGACTGGTTGTCCTGCCCAAGCTGCATCGCGGAGTCGACCCGTGCCCTGTCCCAACCCAGCACCCACTCCGCCAGCGCCTCGGGTTTCTCGAGTCGAATGCAGCCATGACTGAACGCGCGCACATCTTTCGCGAACAGGGCGTCGTCGGGCGTGTCGTGCAGGTAGACGTTATACGTGTTCGGGAACAGGAACTTCACGAGCCCCAGCGAGTTCTTCGGGCCCGGCTTCTGCCGGATGCGAGTTACGCCTCCGTCCTCGAAATACTCCAGATCGTTCGCCTGCATGTAGCTCGGATCGGCGGCAATCTTGGGCGCCGTCTCCTGGGCCTGAATGTCCGGCGTGATGTTCCAGAATGGACGGAACACAACGGTCTCCATGGAGTCCGCGAATACGGGCGTCTTCCTTCCGTCGAATTCCTCGCCGACGATCACTTTCATCTCGAGCGTGTTGCTTGAGTCGAACGCGACGAGGCGGAATGCGGGAACATTGACAAGGATGTAGCGTCCGCCGAACGACCGTGGCATCCAGCGATATCGCTCGAGGTTCGCGGCGATCTGCGCCAGTCGATATTGGGCCGGAACGTTCAGCGACTTCACGGTTTCTTCGCCGAGCATGCTGTCGACCGCGATGCCGTGTCGCGCCTGGAAGTCGGCGACCAATCCTGCAAGCGCGACATCATAGACGTCGGCGCCCTGCACTGCAGTCTCCCCCACCGATGCACCAAAGCCTTCGACGCGAAGTCGCTCACGCAGCGCCGCGAGTCGCACGGGCGTGTCGGTCTGCCTCGGCTTGAGAGCCTTGCCCGCGGGCACCTGAGCCCATCCGCCAGCGGTGACGATGGAGCGGAAGCTGACGAGTGAGCGTCGCAGGGCATCGTAGTCCGCATCGCGCGGACGCATGCGCGCAATGGCAGAGTCGAGGTGCGGATCGCGCAGGCTGCGAGCGACCGCGCTATCGATCAGTTCGCGACCTGCGGTAATGTGCCAATCCTGCCCGAGCGCCTTCGGATCGAGCTGTCCCGTCAACAGATCCTCGGCGAGCCCCACATAGGCGGATGTCAGCAGAACGTCGGCGTTCGCGAGCTGCTCCGGGGTGGCCGTCTTACTCGAGCGAACCGTGCCAACGGTCGTGACCAGTTCGGCCAGTGGGTACGCATCGAGGCTCAAGGCGTCGCTGCTCGCATTGACGATCGCGCGCAGCAGCGCCGTACTCCGCGCCTGATGAAAGCCGTCCGCTTCCAGCCAGAGGGGCACGTTGCCATAGGTTGCGTAGAGCTGCTGCATGTGCCGCCACCGTTCGGCGGACACCGCTGTCGGACGCGTCGTCAGCTGCGTCTGAATCGACGAACTCACGGCTGCTCTCGGCACGCCCATGACCGCATCGACACGGCTCGGCGTCCATACCGTGGCGACATCCGCATCAGAGCGCCGGTCTTTGCAACCTGCCAACACGAGTGCCGCGAGGCTCAACGTGATGAGAATGCCATACCGGGATGATTCGCGAGCACCCGCTGCCCGTGCTGTTGTTTTCGACCCACTCTGCCACTGCACCACGCCGTGCCTCCTGATATGAACCGCGCGGCTCCGGCGTCACGCGCCTTTTGCGCGCTGATCCAGCACCTGCCGTGCTATTACGTCCGTCTGCTGCAGAGGGTCCACGGGTTGTCGATGGACGTACGTCGACACTCCCTCGACGCACGTAAACGACTGCAGCGGCGGAAACGTCACGGAAAGGCGTGTGCCTCGATGGATTGAGCTCCGCTACGTCCACCTGAGCTCACCCGCATTCTCAGACACGGCTCTTGGGCACTCGTCAACGATGAGGAGCTGTTGAGCAGATCATGACGGTTGAATGGCCAACGCCCGACCATTTGTACTGGCCGCTGCTGGACGTTTTACTGTCGGTGGCATCCATCCGGAACCCAGGCGCGTTTCCTTTGATGTCGCAGCGGGCCGGGAAGGGCCCGTTTCGCGCGTACAAGTCACCGAGAGTGTTGTCGCTCGGGTCACGGAGACGGGAGCTGCATCGCCCTCGCGATTCGCAGGTAACGCGCGTCGCTGCGGAGTGATGCAAGCGCTCGCTCCTGCTGGAGAAAAATTATGGCGGGATTGCGCTCGCGATGGGCACGCTCGAGCCAGTCGAGCGCCTGCTCGTTATCGCCGATGCATGCCCACAGGATGGCTAGCCGCATCGAATTGATGACCCCCGAAGACTGCCGCAAATCCAGGTCGAGCCACCTTCGCCAGACTTCCCCCGAACCATTCGCGACAGGTGCAGAACGTATCGATTCGACCTCCTCCGCGGTGGCGCCTCGGAGCGTGGCCACACGTACAAGTTCGTCCACCACAAGCTCAGGGCGTCCGCGTTCCGTATGAAGCAGGGCACCGACCGGCGGCGAGGGACCAAGACCGAGCACATGCGGTTGCATCGGATCGAGCCGAAGAACCCGTTCGTGTTGTGCCGCCGCCTCTTCCAAATATCCAGCCCTCAGCAGGTTGTTGGCGTAAGAGACGCGCATGCGCGCATTCAGTGGGTCCAGCGCAACGCTCTGCCTGCGGGCATGCAACGCATCATCGATACGACCGGCCACGAGCAATTGATTACTGAGATGGTGCCAGGCGTGCGGATCGCTTGGATTGAGCGCCACGGCTTGCCTGAGTGACTTCGCTGCGCCTTCCCACTCCCAGTCGAAGAAAAGTTGTAGCATCCCGGAGGCTACGTGCGCCTCGCCGAGCGAGGGGTCGAGCTCGAGCGCCCTTGCCGCAGCGGTCCGCAGCTCAGTCAGTCCCTCTGGCTGCGGAACGTGTCGAAAATAGAGACGAGGCCCCATCACATTGGCCTTTTCAGCCCATGCAAGCGCGAATCGCGGATCGAGTTCTACCGCAAGATCGAGCAGCTCGATGGCTGACTTAGTCGCCTCCGCGGTCATTTCGTCGCGCAAGTGCAAGGCGCGCAGATAAAGGTCGTACGCGCCCGGAGCGGGCTGGTGTTGCCCCTGCGACGGCGCTGCGCGCTTTGGCAGGCGCAGTTCGAGCGCAGCGGCAATGGCGCGGGCGATCTCCTCCTGCAACGCAAGAACGTCGGTGACCTCCCGGTCGTACTCGGAGGCCCAAAGATTATAGCCGGTGCGCGCATCGATGAGTTGCACCGCGACCCGCAGACGAGCGCCCTCACGGCGGACGCTGCCATCAAGCACCATGGCAACGTTGAGCGTGTCGCCGATGACGCGCGCGTCCAGCCCCGCGCCGCGCAGCGCGAAGGAGGAGGTGCGTGCAGCGACGCGCAGTCCCTGGACCCGGCTGAGCGTCGCGATCACCTGCTCAGCAAGTCCGTCGGCCAAGTACACGTCCGCCGGATCCGCGCCCATGTTCGCGAACGGCATTACGCCGACAGACCCGGTGGCGTTCGGCTCAAGACTCCGCTCCGCGCCGCGCTCCACGCTCCTGGCTTCTGTACTCCCGCGAAGTCCAAGAATCACCAGCACGAGAAAAGTGGCGCCCGCCGCAAGGGTCGCCGTCCAGAATGTGGACGAGCGCCGAACGGCCGTCGGCGAGGACGCTCTGGCGGGCGCTGAGTCGGTCATAGTGCGCGGCGCGCTCAGGATGCCGGCTGCCGACGCGTCCACCGCCGACACGGGTGCCGCCGATGCGTCCGACGCCGACAAATATGCGTCTTCGACCGTCGGTACCTCGGCCACCGCCTGAGC
>JBGTFN010000306.1:0-3526 GCA_041747275.1 Gemmatimonadaceae bacterium
TTCGAGCGGGAACCACCCCGCCGGCGAACATCTGTCTGCACCGCGTGCGCACGCGATGCGACGCACGACTTTCCGCGAGGCGCAGGAAGTCGTGGTCAATATGTGATGCAACCGTGCATCGCGCCAGCGTTTATTCGGTCAACGCCGCTTCAAGCAACACGAGTGCTTCGGACAATTCCTCGCGCGTCATCACGAGCGGCGGCAACAAACGCAACGTGTGTTCACCTGCGCCCACCAACAGGAGTCCGTTCGCGAAGGCACGCGCAACGATCGGCGCGACTGGTTCGTGCGTGTCGAGTCCCCACATGAAACCAACACCGCGAATGGCCCTGATCTTCCCCGTGCGCTGCATCATGGCATCGAGCTCACCATGCAACCACGCGCCGGTTTCGCGCACGTGTGTGAGCAATGCAGGATCTGCCAGGCGCTGCACGACGTATTCCGCCACCGATGCAATCAGCGGTCCGCCGCCGAACGTGGTGCCGTGATCACCAGGCTGCATTGCACCCGAGACCGGTTCGTTCACGAGTACGGCGCCCATGGGCAGGCCGTTCGCAATCGGCTTCGCGATCGTCACCATGTCGGGCACGATGCCCAGTCCCTCGTATGCAAAGAGATGTCCGGTGCGACCAAGGCCGCACTGGATCTCGTCGAGGACGAGCAGCACGTCACGCTCGTGCGTGAGCTGCCGGAGCGCCTGCATGAACTCCGATCCCAGTACGCGCACACCGCCTTCACCCTGAATGGGCTCGACGATCACGGCCGCGATCGTTTCAGGGTCCAGCACCGCGCGCAGCTCTTCCAGATCACGCTCGATGATCTGCACGCCCGGCATGAGCGGCAGGAACGGCTGCCGATAGCTCGCGCGATCCGTCGCGGCGAGCGTACCGCCCAACCGTCCATGGAATGCGCCGCGCAGCGCAACGATACCTGATTTGTCAGCATGTCCCTGCGCACGCGCCCACCGCCGCGCGAACTTGAACGTCGCCTCGTTGGCTTCGGCGCCGGAGTTGCAAAAGAACACCTGACTCGCGAACGAGCGATCCACCAGCCACGCGGCCAACCGCTCGCCGGGTGCTGTGCGATACAGGTTGGACGTGTGCACGAGACCGGTCGCGAGCGCCTCTTGAATCACTCGCGACATGCCCTCGTCGCCGTGCCCGAGCGACATCACGGCGATGCCAGCAACGAGATCCAGATAGGACTTGCCGGTGTCGTCGAACAGACGCACGCCTTCTCCCCGGACGAACATCGCCGGTTGACGCTTGTACGTACCAAGGATCGCGTCGGGAGTGGAAGCGGGAGCGGACAGCTGATCGAGCAGGGCAGCGGCGGACATGTGCGTTCGGGTCGAGGGCGGAGAGTGGTGAAGCGGATGACAGAGACGCGGTGCGACAACAGATGATTCGACGGGAGCGACGAGCGGAGCGCAGATACGGCGGTACGCGAATCGTCAGACGGCGTGCAGCGCCGTACCGGCGTCCGGCCGCGGAAGTCCGGCGAGGTCACCGATGCGCACTCGTTTGACGCCGTGCTGGAGCGCGCGCATGCCGGCTTCGAGCTTGGCGGCCATGCCACCCGCCGCTACACCATCGGCAATAAGCACGAGTGCATCGGCAGGCGTGATGCGCGCGATCGGTTGACCGCCGCCGTCCCGCACGGCCGGTACGTCGGACATGAAGAAGAGTTCGTCCGCACCAAGCGCCGACGCGAGCGCGGACGCGGCGTCGTCACCATTGACATTCATGGCCTGCGCGCGGCGCACATCCTCGTGCGCGGCCACGGGCGACAAGACAGGCAGAAACCCTCGCTCCAGCAGCAGCGTGAGCAACGTGATGTCGACCGACACCGGTGTACCGGCAAATCCGAACGTGGCCTGATCGATCGGCGCCGCGCGCAGCAGTCCGGCGTCTTCGCCACTCAATCCCACCGCTGGCAGCCCGGCCGCGACGAACGCCGAAACGAGTTGCTTGTTCGCGAGTCCGGACAACGCCATGCGCACCACGTCGAGATCGCCTTCGGTGGTGACGCGACGACCGCCGACGAAGTGCGGCGTCTCACCGCGCTGCTGCTGCAGCACGGAAATCTGGTCGCCGCCGCCATGCACGATCACGACCTGGCCGTTCCATGACGCCCACAGTTGACGCAGCACCGAAGGCAGCGCGCCATCGGCCTGCGTGCGACCGCCGAGTTTGACGACGATCATCGCGGCAGGCCCGCCGTCTCGTCCAGACCGAGCATGATGTTCGCGTTCTGCACCGCCTGACCCGCTGCGCCCTTTACCAGGTTGTCGATCGCCGCGAACAGCAGCAGGGTGGGCGTGCGCACGTGCTGAACATTCACCGCGCTGATGCGCACCACGTTTCGGTACACGACATCGGCCAGCGCGGGCAGCGACGCCGTCACTTCCACGAACGGCTCGTCCGCGTACGCCGCGTTGAGCAGCGCGAGCGGATCCTCGAGCGGTGCAGCGAGCGGCACAGTGATGGTGCTCAGGATGCCGCGGTCGACCGGCAGGAGGTGCGGTGTGAACAGCAAATCGATATCACCGCCCAGCCGGCTTATACTGTCCCTCATTTCAGGCAGATGACGATGCGTGTTGCCCGCCGAGTAGGCGCGGAAGTTTTCCGTGACCTCAGCGAACAGCAGTTCCGGCTTGGGCGACGCACCGGCGCCGCTCACACCACTCGCCGCAGCCACTGACACCAACGCACCGGGCGCTACCAAACCCGCGCGCACAAACGGGGCCAGGGCCACGAGCACGCTGGTGGGATAGCAGCCGGGATTGGCCACCGCCCGCGCACCGGCGATGCCGTCACGGAAGAGTTCCGGCAAGCCATATGGAACGAGGTCCGGCACCGAAGCCGGCACGGGCTGTGTGCTGCCACCGCGACCCGGACGCAGGTCGCTGGAGAGATCCACGACTTTCGCGCCGGCATCGAGCACTCGTCCCACCCACTCGACGCTTGCACCATGTGGCAGGGCGCTGAAGACGAGCGCTACATCGCTCAGCGCCGCCTCGTCGGGCCCAATCATGGGAATTTCCTGCACGCCACGGTGACCGGCGCGCACACGAAGGGTCTGCCCCCGTCGCTCGTTGGCGGTGGCGAATACCAGATTGCAGTTCGGGTGGGACGCAATCAGTCCACACAACTCTCGGCCCGCGTAACCGCTGGCGCCGAGCACCCCTACAGGAATACTATGCACAGTGAATGCATATTATTGCAGCGCGGCGCTGTCAATCGCCGACCGGAACTCTACCCTCGGAGCGTAGCGTGAGCGACAAGAGCACTCGGCATACCGCCATTCGCG
Source organism: Gemmatimonadaceae bacterium (assembly GCA_041747275.1). Taxonomy (GTDB): domain Bacteria; phylum Gemmatimonadota; class Gemmatimonadetes; order Gemmatimonadales; family Gemmatimonadaceae; genus JAABRT01. The sequence goes on from JBGTFN010000306.1 coordinate 3,313, forward strand.
AGCTGGTCGGATCGCGCGCCGTGGCGAGCCAGGAAGAGTTGCGAAAGCTGCTGCGGCAACGCGGCTGGGACGTGACGCAATCGACGCTGTCGCGCGATCTGCGGGAGCTTCGGCTCGCGCGCATTCCCGACGGACACGGCAGCGCGCGCTATGCATTCCCGGACGTCACCGGGGAGGATCTCTCGCCGCAGCTCGAACACCTGCTGCCGCAGAT
>JBGTFN010000307.1:0-10487 GCA_041747275.1 Gemmatimonadaceae bacterium
GCACGGTGGCCAGCCCGGTGCTGGCGGAAGGCATGGCGACAGCGCCGCGCACTGAAGGCGCGCCTTCTCCCGCGGGTGTGCCGCAGCGATGACAAAAGCGGGCACCGGCGGCAAGCGCCGCCCCGCAGGCGGCGCAGAAACTGCCGGGGCCAAGAGGACCTCCGGTCGGAGAAGCAGGCGAAGCTGACATAGACCGGGTAAGCTAGGGTAGCAACGCTCACACTTCCATTGATCGGCTGCAGGTTCTAGTGTGCGTCCGCAGCCGTCTTGCCTCACTCGCCATCCCCGTCACCCCAGTCCGTGTCCCGCACCCCCCGATCCCTCGTGTCCGCCGATCTGTCCGGCGCGTCGGCGAGCGATATCCTCGAGCTGGCTGAGTCGCAGCAGGTACGCTTCCTGCGCCTGCAGTTCACGGACATTCCAGGCGTCAGCAAGAACGTGGAGATTCCCACGTCGCAGTTCAGGAAGGCGCTCAAGGGCGACATCCTGTTCGACGGGTCGAGCATCGAGGGTTTTGTGCGGGTGGAGGAATCGGACATGCTGCTGGCGCCCGATCTCTCCACGTTCCAGATCTATCCCTGGGGTGACCCAGCGGCGCGCATCGGGCGCTTGATCTGCGATGTGAATCTGCCGGACGGCACGCCGTTCACGGGCGATCCGCGTTATGTGCTGCGCCGGCAAATTGCCGCCGCCGCAGAGATGGGGTTTACCATGAACGCGGGCATGGAAGCCGAGTTTTTCCTTTTCAAGGCTGGCTCCGATGGAGCCCCAGCAACCACCACGCACGATGTTGGTGGTTATTTCGATCTCGCACCGCTCGACCTTGGCGAAGACGCTCGTCGCGCCATCGTGGACGCGCTCGAGCAGCTCGGTTTCGAGGTGGAAGGTGCGCACCACGAGATTGCGCATGGTCAGCACGAGATCGACTTTCGATATGCCGATGCGCTGCGCACGGCCGACAACATCGCCACGTTCCGCCTCGTGGTGAAGCAGGTGGCGCGGCAGTTCGGATTGTTCGCGTCATTCATGCCCAAGCCGTTGTTCGGCCAGAGCGGAAGCGGCATGCATACGCATCAGTCGCTCTTTCGACAGGGTCAGAATGCGTTCTGGGATCCGCAGCGCGAATGGGAGCTGTCCACCACCGCGTTGCATTACATCGGCGGGCTGCTGCGACACGCGCGGGCGCTGTGCGCAATTACGAATCCGCTGGTAAACTCGTACAAGCGACTGGTGCCAGGCTTCGAGGCACCGCTGCACGCGGCGTGGTCGCTGCGCAATCGTTCGCCGATGATACGTGTGCCCGATCGTCGCGGCGTGGGCACGCGACTTGAACTGCGTACGCCTGATCCCAGCGCAAACCCTTATCTCGCGCTGGCTGCGATGCTGGCAGCCGGACTCGACGGCCTTCGCAGCGAAGCCGATTGGCGCGAGCCTGTGCATACGAACATTGCTGACATGTCACATCGTGAGCGCCGGCGGCTGCGCATCGACGACCTGCCGCGAACGCTCGACGAGGCCTGCAACGAACTCGAACGCGACGATGTGCTGACGTCGGCGCTGGGCGCGTCCGTGATCGAGCACTTCCTGGTGGCCAAACGCGCCGAGTGGAACGATTATCACTCGCAGATCACCCCGTGGGAGCTGGACCGGTATCTGGCCCGCTACTGATGTGCAACGACTGATCCTCATGCTCACACCACGCGCGTCCACACCGTCCGAGTTGCCGTCGTCCCGCCAGCGGGCGCGGGCCGACCGACGGTTGCCCTCGGCGCTTCTCGGGTTGCTGGGGATCGTGATGGTCACAACCGGACTGGCGTGGACGTTTCTTGGCCTTTCAATGCGCAGCCTCGAAAGCGTGCTTCACGATCGTGTCGAGGCGCTGGCGCTGCTGCACACGGTGAACGACGAGATGCAGCATCTGATGGCCGACATGGCAATCAAGGCCGACCGCGGAGTTGTACCGCTCGACAGTGCGTCCGCCACGGCGCGAGGAGCGGGCGAGCGAGCGAGCGCATCCTGGAACCTGTACATGGATACATGGTTCACGCCCGAGGAAGCCGAGCTTGTGGAGCGCATCATGCCGGCAATCGACCGCGGTTTTCTCCAATCGCGACTGCTCGCGGACACACTCGCCCGCGGTGATCGTGAGGCGCTCTCCAGGTTTCTCGATGGCTCGTTCTTTCCGGATCTCGACCGGTTTTCGTCATCGCTTCGTGAGCTGGTGGCCCTGCAGGTACGGGTGACGCAGGATGCGCATGCGCTTTCGCGCGCACGATTCGATGTGGCGGGTCGCGCGTTCATCGGTGCGGTAATCGCCGCGATGGCGCTGGTGATTGTGGCGCTGCTCGCCGCGTCCCGTCGCACGCCGCACGCGACCCGTCGCTGGGGTCACTAGGCGTGCATCTCACTCGTCGAACTCCATGACCATACACTGCCGTTCACTCGCGCTGACGTTGTTTGTCTTCGGGCTTGTCGCGTGCGCCGACGACCCGCCGCCGGTGGAGGACACGCCAGCAGAGACTCTCTCCTTCACCGATGCCGCCCCGCTCTTCCTGGCGGAGGTCGAGGAGGTGCATGAGGATGCGAACGGGCGTGTGTGGGTGGCTCTGTACCAGCGACCGGGCCTGCTGCGCGCGAACTTCGGCGAAACTACAACCGTGGACACACTGGGCGCGCTGGGCAATCAGCCCGGCCAGTTTCGCATGCCGTTCGCCGTGATGGACGCCCCGGACGGTGGGATCGCGGCACTCGATGGCGTGGCGCACCGCCTCGTGGGATTCGCGCGTGACGGATCCCCTGATTTTGTGGCCACGGTTCCGGAGAGCGTCGATCAGTTTCTCGTTCGACGCGACACGCTTGGGGCCTGGGTGTCGGCGCTGAGCGAGCAGTTGACGGGCGATTCAGTGCCACTGATGCGGGTGAGCGGCGGAAGCGTCGATACCATTGCGCGCATTCACACACCTGAGGCCACGGTTCGCATTCCGATGGGCCAGCGCTCGTATACCGCGCCGCCGGAATACGCGCCCCGCGATCTCTGGGGGGTACTGGCCGATGGCACGGTCTGGATCGCACGCGGCGGGCCGCACCAGGTGGACTACCGACTGCCCGACGGCACGTGGACTCTGGGCGGACCGCGGGAGTACTCGCCCATCTCCAGCAGCGATGCGGATCGTGGACTTCTCCGCGGACTGCCGGCGGATCCAGGCATCGCGGTGGAGGCGCTGACGTATGCGCCGGTAAAGGGCCCATTCATCGAAGCCCGGGCTTCGCGTGACGGTGAGGTCTGGACGTGGCGAACGCAGACGGCGCCGAAGACAGAAGAGCGCTATACGGTGTTCCGGCCCGGCGAGGCTGGGACGGGGGATGTGCTGTTACCGCTATACCACCGCGTGGTGGGACTGGGGATGCGCTCGGTGTATGTGGCGGAACGGCTGGACGACGGGCGTTGGCGCGTGACTCGGCATCCGAGGCCGAGGCCGAACTAACGGTCGTACGATTGGCGGTAGGGGCGCCGCCGACTGTGGAGCGAGGGTTGCGCGACCTGTAAGTATTGTTTAGTCTATCCTAAATCTTCATCTAGGGTACACTCATCCATGCTTTTGTCCTCACTGATCCATCATTTGTCAGGTGCGGTGCTCCGGTGCGCAGCCTCGCTGCGGCTGCTGGTCGGCGCGTGGGCCGTGTCTGCAGTGGCCATCGGACCGCTCGGCGCTCAACCGCCTGCGGCGCAATCGCAAGCACGCACTGCAAACTCCGCCACAGTTGCCGGAGTGCTGCGGGACGCCGCAGGGCAGCCCATTGCGGGCGCCAGGGTGCAATTGATCGAGCTCCAGCGCCACATCGTCACGGGCGAGAACGGACAGTTTCGCTTCGGCGCAGTGCCGGCCGGCACGTACCGATTGGCGGTCGCACGGATTGGATATACGCCCGGGCTGCACACGGTCCGAGTCGGCGACCCGGCCGAGCGCCTGATCATCACCATGGACGAAGGGCGAATGGAGCTGTCGGCGGTGCAGGTGAGCGCGAGCCCGACGGCCACGACGCCGCTTTCCGCCCCGCAGGCCATGGCCACGCTTGGCGGGGAGCCGCTGCGAGAGGCACAAGGACGCTCGCTCGGCGAGACACTCGAACCCGTGGCCGGCGTGCGATCCATCAGCATGACGACCGGCATTGGCAAGCCAGTGATTCGTGGACTGTCGTCGCAGCGCGTCATCACCCTGGACAATGGCCAGCGGGTGGAAAGTCAGCAGTGGGGAACCGACCACGCGCCCAATCTGGAGACGCGTGATGCGGAACGCATCGAGATCATCAAGGGGCCGGCGAGCGTGCTCTATGGTTCGGATGCGCTGGGAGGTGTGGTGAACGTCATCGCGCGCGCGCTGCCTGATGCCACCGGACGCGAGCCATTCATGAGCAGCGGAATCGCGGCCGTCTATGATGCCAATCTGCGAGGGCCCGAGGCGACGCTTTCTCTCGAGGGCGGCGCCGGCGGACTGGGATGGCGCACATCAGTCACCGGGCGCGCGATGGGGGACATGCGTGCGCCCACGGGAGTTCTGGAGAACACACAGAACCGAACCACGAACGCGAATCTCGCGGCCGGCTACCGCGGGACCTGGGGCAGCGTGGCCACCCGTCTGTCACAGCGAAACGAACGCATCGAGATTTTCGACGACCCCGCGACGTCGCCGGGCTACTCGGGATATCAGGACATTGTCAGTAGTCGCGCCAAAGTCGAAGTGCGCTTGCCAGTTGGCGAAGGACGGCTCGAACTGGACGTGGCGGCTGAACACAACGTTCGCGAGGAATACGATGATGTCGACGCGAGTGAGCACGCACTTGGTCTCTCGGCACTGACCGGAACGGTCACCGCGCATTGGCATCCGGCGCAGGTGCAGGCCCTGGGCGGTGACTGGAGCGGCATGCTCGGCGTGGCTGCGATGGGTCAGCAGTTCCGGAAGTCGGGCACGCAGACGCTTATCCCGGACGCCGCGGCGAGCAACATCGCGCTGTACGGCTACGAGCAGGCAACACTCGGTCGATGGACGCTCAGTGTGGGCGCGCGATGGGATGTGCGCACTCTCGCCGCCGAACGCGACGAGGTTTTGACACTCGAGCCGACGCAACGAACGTGGAATACGTGGACGGGAAATGCGGGCGCCACGTACGCGCTGCGCGAGGACATGGCGGTGGTAATGGCAGTAGCGCGAGGCTTCCGGTCGCCGTGGTACAACGAGTTGTTCGCCAACGGTTTTCACGAGGGCACTCGCGCCTTCGAGCGTGGCAATCCCGGGCTCGAGCTCGAGACCTCGCTGAATGCGGACGTGGGCATGCGCGTGCGTCGGCGCACGTTCACGCTCGATGCGGGCGTCTACTCCAACCAGATTCGCGACTACATCTACCTGCGTCCGTTCGGCACCGGTGCACGCGCATTTGATTCGCTCGACGTTGTGCAGGGCGACGCATGGCTGCGCGGCGGCGAACTGGCGGCCACCTGGCAGCCGGCACGGTGGCTCACTCTCGATGCGGGCACCGATATCACAATCGGTGACAACCGGACGGCCGGCATCCCCCTGACGTTCGTGCCCCCTCCGAGAGCCACGTGGGGCGCCCGCTGGAGTGACACGCAGAGCGCCTTGATGCGACTGGTGTTCGGCCGGTCCGCCGTTCCCTATCTGAAAGTGAGTGGCGAGTCGCACGCGCAGCAGGACCGACTCGATCCGAGCGACTTTGCACCATCCGGCTACACGTTATGGCATGCAAGTGCGGGGATCGCGGTGGCGACGTCGCGCGGTCCGCTGCACGTGGATCTCGTGATGCGCAACGTGGGCAACGTGCGCTATCGCCCATTCCTGAGTCGCTACAAGGAGTTTGCCGATGCACCGGGTCGAGCGTTACAGTTGCGGGTGAGCGCGGGACAGTTCTGAGACGGGGTCACGTGCGTTGTCGTCGCCCGGATGCGGTAACCCGGCGCGCATTCCCGCAGTAGATTCGCGGCATGGATACTACGCCGTCTTCCGCGCTGCGCATCGGCATCGTGACCGTCTCCGATCGGGCCGCGGCGGGTGCGTACGACGATCTCTCGGGTGCTGCGATTCGCGCCTACCTGGACCGGCGGATTCAGTCGCCGTGGGAGGAATCGTACCGCTGCATTCCCGACGAGCGTGTGCAGGTGGAGGCGGCGCTTGTTGAGCTGGCCGATTGGCACGACTGCGCGCTCATTGTGACGACGGGCGGCACTGGACCGGCGATGCGTGACGTGACGCCGGACGCCACTGAGGCCGTGTGCGAGCGGCTACTGCCGGGGTTCGCTGAGGCCATGCGCGCCGATTCACGCCGCACCGTGCCGACGGCGATTCTGTCGCGACAGGTGGCGGGTACGCGCGGCACCAGCTTGATCGTAAACTTGCCGGGCAAGCCTGCGGCGATCGATGTCTGTCTGTCGGCAATCTGGGCGGGTGTCGCGCCCTGTATTCGATTGATGCGCGGTTCGACTTTCACCAGTGCGGAACCAGCGACCTGAGCACTGCAGCTGGCGACCGCGACGATGAACTGGACGCGGCGCGGTGCACCGGGACAGATTCCCGATTCGTTCGTGCTGGTGTTCGTGCTGTTCTCGCATTCGGAGGAAGTTGTGTCGCTGTCGCCGGAATTGTTGTCGCTGCTCGTGTGTCCAAAGAGCAAGGCGCCGCTGGAGTATCACGCCGGTCCGCCGGAGGTGCTGGTGTGCCGAGAGTCTCGTCTGGTGTACGCGGTTCATGACGGGATTCCGATCATGCTGGTGGACGAAGCGACGCCGCTGGACGAGGCCGTCTACCCACCACCGAAGGACTGATGAGCGAGGCCGCACGCGCCCTGACGGATGACATCGCGCGGCTGTTTGCGCGAGATCTGGGCGCTGTGCGCCGCGAGATCGCAGCCTATCCCGACGACGCATCACTGTGGCGCATGCTTCCGGGGCTTCCGAACTGCGGCGGCACACTGGTGATGCACCTTGCCGGGAACTTGCGACACTTCGTCGGTGCGGTGCTGGGGGGATCGGGATACGTGCGCGATCGGGACGCCGAGTTCGGAATGCGCGATGCATCCCGTGCCGCGCTCGACGCGCTGGTCGTCGCGACTGCAAATGAAGTGGAGCGCGCGATGTCCGCGCTCGACGCGTCCCGGCTGGCTGAGGCCTATCCCGTAGCGATCCGTGAGCACACGGTGGGCACGCAACGGTTTCTGCTGCATCTCGTCACGCACCTGACGTATCATCTCGGGCAGCTTGACGCGCACCGACGCGTCGTCACCGGCGACGCGCAGTCGATCGACGCGGTCGCCATCGCACCGCTCGCATGAGCGCGCCGACGCGCTCACCGCATGGCACGCAGTATCCGGACGCGCCGCGCCGTCAGCGTCTGCACGAAATCATCTTTGAGGCAGAGACACCAGCGGGGCGTGCATTCGATGTCGCGCTGCTGGTCAGCATCATTGCCAGCGTGGCGGTCGTGCTGGTGGAGAGCGTGCGTTCAATGCACGCCGCGTACTTCGAATGGTTCTACCTCGCAGAATGGTTCTTCACCATTCTGTTCACCATCGAATACGTGCTGCGGTTGTACGCCGTGCGCGATCCGCTCCGCTACGCGCGCAGCTTCTACGGCGTGGTGGACCTGTTGGCGATTCTGCCCATGTATCTCAGCCTGCTGGTACCGGGCGCGCAGGCGCTGGTTGTCATCCGCATTCTGCGAATACTGCGCGTCTTTCGCATCCTCAAGCTGGCGGCATACCTCGATGAGTCCGGTGAGCTGTGGCGTGCCCTGCGCGCGAGCCGGCGCAAGATCACGATTTTTCTGTTCACCGTCAGCACAATCGTGGTCGTGGTCGGCTCGCTCATGCATGTGGTGGAGGGACCCGAGAACGGTTTCAACGACATTCCCATCTCCGTGTACTGGGCGGTGGTCACGCTCACCACCGTGGGCTACGGCGACCTGGCGCCCGCGACGCCGATGGGTCGTTTCCTCGCGGTGCTCGTCATGTTGATGGGCTATGGCGTCATCGCCGTCCCGACGGGCATTGTCACCGCCGAATTGTCCCGCGGGGTGCGCGAGCCGGTCACCAACAGTGCCTGTCCCAATTGCGGCGCGGAGGGACACCGTGCGGATGCGGTGTTCTGCCGCCGATGCGCAGCGAAGCTGTGATGGCCATGCCTCACGCCTCGTTGCGCGAACGCGCGGCGGAACAGCGCGTGCTCGTGCTGTTCGCCCATCCAGCGTTGCACCAGTCGCGAGTGCATCGCGCCATGCTGCGAGCGGCGCGTGGCGTGGCCGATATCACGGTGCATGACTTGTACCAATCGTATCCGGATTTCGACATCGACGTGGCACATGAGCAGTCGTTGCTGCTTTCGCACGATATCGTGGTTTGGCAGCATCCGTTCTACTGGTACAGCACGCCGCCGCTGGTGAAGCAGTGGGAGGACCTGGTGCTCGAGCATGGATGGGCGTACGGTCGAGCGGGCAAGGCGCTGCACGGCAAGTGGTGGCTGCACGCGGTGAGCGCAGGCGGACGGGAGGCTGCGTACCAGCCCGACGGTCACAACAGGTATACGATCAACCAGCTGCTGGCGCCGCTCGAGCAGACAGCGCGACTCTGCGGTATGCAGTGGCTGCCGCCGTTCGTCGTGCACGGAACGCATCTGTTGAACGACGACGAGATTCAGGTGGCCGCCTCGGACTACGCGCAGTTGCTGACGGCGCTACGGGGCGGGCATGTGGATGCAGCACGTGCGCAGGCCGTGTCACGCCTGAACGCGGACCTGTCACGCATCACTGCCGCGTCCGCATGAACCAGGACAGCCTGCTGTTTCAGGCCTTCGTGTTCCTTGCGGCCGCCGTGATCGCCGTGCCGATTGCCGCTCGGCTGGGGCTGGGCAGCGTGCTGGGCTATCTGCTGGCCGGTGTCGCGATCGGGCCGTTCGGTTTCGGCTTCATCGGCAACGATGCCCAGGACCTGCTGCACTTCGCCGAGTTCGGCGTGGTAATGATGCTGTTCGTGATCGGGCTCGAGTTGCAACCCGCGCTGCTCTGGCGCTTACGCAATATGCTGCTGGGCATGGGCGGCATGCAGGTGGGGCTGACGACGGCGGCCGCCGTGGCGATCGGCCTGGCGTTCGGCCAGACATGGCAGGCATCGCTCGCCATCGGGCTGATCCTTTCGCTGTCGTCCACGGCGATCGTGCTGCAGTCGCTCGCGGAACGCGGCTACATGAAGCGTGATGCGGGGCAACGTGCGTTTGCGGTGCTGCTGTTTCAGGATCTGGCGGTGATCCCCATGCTCGCGGTGCTTCCGCTGCTGGCCACAACGGCCGTCGCTGGCAGTGCGGCTGGCGCTGAACATGGTGGGGGCCTGATCGAATCGCTTCCCGCCTGGCTGCGTGCGCTGGTGGTGCTGGGCGCCGTGCTGCTGGTGGTTGTGGGTGGTCGATTCGCAGTCCAACCACTCTTTCGGGCGATTGCGCGCACGCGACTACGTGAAGTCTTCACGGCGGCGGCGCTGCTGCTGGTGACAGGCATTGCGCTGCTCATGAACCTGGTGGGCCTCAGTCCCGCGTTGGGCACATTCCTGGCCGGCGTTGTGCTCGCGACCAGTGAGTTCAGACACGAGCTCGAAAGCGACATCGAGCCGTTCAAGGGCCTGCTGCTCGGCTTGTTCTTTCTCGCGGTGGGCGCGAGCATCGACTTTGCGCTGGTGCGCAGCGACGCGATGACGGTGAGCGCGCTCGTGGCCGGCCTGGTGCTGGTGAAGGCGCTGATCCTGTTCCTGACGGGCCGTATCTTCCGCATGGGACTCGATCAGAATCTTCTGTTCACTGCGGCTCTCGCCCAGGGCGGTGAGTTCGGATTCGTGTTGTTGTCCTACGCGGGCCAGAACGCAGTGTTGCCGCCGTCGGTCGCGAATGTACTGGTCGCCGCGATCGCTCTGTCGATGGCCACGACACCGCTCATGCTCGTCGCGTACGAGCGGCTGCTGGCACCGAGGTTCGGTACGCGCCCGGTCGCGACGAGGGAGCACGATGAGATCGATGACGAATCGGCAGTCATCATTGCCGGGTTCGGTCAGTTCGGAAGCACTGTCGGCAGGCTATTACGATCGCAGGGCGTACGTCCGGTGGTGCTGGAGAACGATTCCGATCGTGTTGAACTACTGCGCCGGCTCGGGCTCGAAGTGTACTACGGCGATGCATCTCGGCTCGACCTGCTGCACTCGGCGGGCATCGAGCGCGCACGCGTGCTCGTGATGGCGCTCGGCGACGATGCCAAGATGCTGGCGCTCGCGACGGTGGTGCGCGAACGCTATCCGCACGTGCGCATTCTCTCTCGCGCGGTGACGCGATCAGGCGTGTTCGACCTGCTGCAGGCCGGCGTCAGCGATGTGTATCGGGATTCGCTGGACACGGCACTGCGTCTGGGCGAAGACGCGCTCTCGGCGTTGGGCACGCAGCGCCA
>JBGTFN010000308.1:0-1643 GCA_041747275.1 Gemmatimonadaceae bacterium
GTGTTGCAGCTTGTGCACGAACGTTCGTGCGCGATCCGCCAGGTCTTCACCGACCTTGAGCAGGGGTACGATCTCCCACTCATCGGACAGCGCGGCATCCAGTCCGGCAAGCGCGTACGTGATGCCGCCCCATTCCTCGATTGGCACAGTGCGTGCATCGCGTCCGTGAATCACGTCCCATACAAAACTGCCGATGACGCCGACCCGTCGCTTCACGCCGACATCTGCTGCGCGAACGTGGCGATGGCGCCGGCAACGCCTGCAGTGCCCGGCAGTTCGCCCGGAACGATACGGCAGACTGCGACTGCCGGCTTGAACGCGCGACGGCGCACTTCGGCACGCAGTGGCTCGAACAGCGCGTCGCCGGCCCGCGTCACGCCACCTGCGATCACGACGACTTCCGGATTGAAGATGTTGAGCAGGTTCGCAATGCCCACGCCAAGAAACTGCGCGGTGTCGCGCACGACATCGCGTGCAAGGCCATCTCCGTTCTCCGCGGCTTCATACACTGTCTGAGCCGTGATACGCGTCAGATCGCCCTGCACCATGCCGGGCAGCAATGACGATTCACCCCCGCCAAGCGCTTCTCGTGCGCGCGTCGCAATTGCGGGTCCCGACGCGTATGCCTCCAGGCAGCCGTAGTTGCCACAGTTGCACTTCCGGCCATTCGCCTCGATCGAAATGTGGCCGAGCTCAGCGGCGATGCCGGTCGCGCCGTGATACAAACGGCCGTCGAGCACGAGCCCACCGCCAATACCAGTGCCGATCGTCAGTCCGATGACATGCTGCGAGCCGCGCGCGGCACCGATCCACCATTCGCCGAGCGTTGCACAGTTGGCATCATTGTCGAGCGCAGCGGGGAGGCCCACCGCAGCTGACACGCGATCCCGCAGCGGAAAGTTCGTCCAGCCGAGGTTCGGCGTGATGAGCACGATGCCCGTCTCGCGATCGAGCGGCCCCGGCGCACCGATGCCCACACCGGCGAACTGCGACCGGCTGATGCCGTGCTCCGTCATGGTTTCTGCAATCGTCTCTTCCACCATGCGCACGATGCGCGCCGTAACCGCGTCCGCACCCTCTTCCGCACAGGTTGGCTCGGTGCGCACCGCGCACATTTCGCGGCCATCCAGCGGCGCGGCTCCAACGACGATGTTGGTGCCACCCAGATCGACACCCACGATATACGGCGTGGATGTGGCTGATATCGCTTCAAGCCTCGAGGTGGGCATCGAATCGGGCATCACGGAGTCGGTGCAGGGAAAGGGGGCTCAACGGGAGACACGCATGACATCGGCGACGGCGTCGACGACTCGCGCCACCGGAAGATCGCGCATGCAGCGCCAATGTCCGAGGGGGCAGGTGTCGGGACCGTGCGCGTGACACGGTCGACAGGAAAGATCGTCCACGCCCAGCGTCTCCGCATGAGGTGCCAGCGGTCCGAATCCAAGCGCAGGCGTGGTCGGCCCGAAAAGCGCGACCGTAGGCGTGCCCATGGCCGATGCAAGGTGAAGCGGCAACGAATCGTTCGTGATCAGCGCGCCCGCTCGCGCAAGCACCGCCGCGGAGGCGAGAAGCGGCAGCCGACCTGTCGCGTCCACCGGCAACGGCAGGCCGGCTGCTTGCGCGTACTCGGCGATGGCACG
>JBGTFN010000309.1:0-18751 GCA_041747275.1 Gemmatimonadaceae bacterium
CACTCAAGGCGAGCGGCGCGACGGTGGTGCTCATCACGCATAACCTTGGCGAAGGACTTGCGCTCGCCACCGAGTCGGCGATCATGCGAAATGGCAGGTTCGTGCACCGGCTCGCGCGTCCCGCCGACGACTACGACGTGACGGAGTATGCGTCGCTCTACCGCGAGCTCGTGGCGGGAGGCGAATGAGTACAGCGTTTCGCGAGCCTTCGTTTGTTGCCGACGCAATCCGCATCGCTCGCAAGGATCTGCTCATCGAGTTCCGGACGCGCAGCGGATTCCTGTCGGCCGCGGTGTTCGCGCTGCTGTCGCTGGCGATCTTTCGTTTTTCGTGGGATCCCACCGCCGTGAGGTCCATCGACCTCGCGCCGGGCGTGCTCTGGGTGATCTTCACCTTTGCCGGATTACTTGGACTCAACCGGTCGTTCAACGTGGAACAGGTTGACCGGGCGATGGATGCGCTACTCGCGTCGCCGGTCTCCCGCGAGGCGGTGTTTGCCGGCAAGGCGCTGGGCAATCTGGTTTTTGTGGTGGCGGTGCAACTGCTCGCCCTGCCCACGCTGGCGCTTTTTTTCGGGCTGCCCGTGGGGCCTGAGTGGTGGGGGGTGCTCGCGGTGGCAGTACTCGCGGCGATAGGCTTCGTCGCGGTGGGAACCCTGTTTGCGGCGGTGGCGTCGAATACAAGGCTGGCCGAGATGCTGCTGCCCATGCTGGCGTTGCCGTTTTTCGTGCCCGTGCTCATTCCGGCGGCTCAGGCGACATCGTCGCTGCTGGCCGGCCGCCCGCTTCACGAAGTGCTGCCCGAGTTGAAGATCCTCGGTGCGTTCGACATTGTCTTTGTGGCGGCGTGTACGCTCGCCTTCCCGTTCACGCTCGAGGAATAAGTGGGACTGAGATCATGACAACCGCGACTACACTGGGTACGCGGTCGACGCCGGAGCCGAGCAAGATGCCGGCGATTGACTGGCTGCTGGTGCTCGCGCTGCTGGCGGTCGGGGGCATGGTGGTGCGCGCGATCATGTTCACGCCGGCTGATGCCGCGCTCGGCGCCGTTCAGCGCCTGCTGTACGTGCATGTACCGTCAGCCATTCTCGGTACGTATGTGGCATGCACGATCATGGCCATTGGCGGTGGCTTGTTCCTATGGCTGAAGGATGAACGCCTTGATCGCATCGCAGAATCGGCGGCGGAGGTTGGGTTCGTGTTTCTCACGGTGAACTTGGTCACGGGTGCAATTTGGGGGAAGTCTTCGTGGGGCACCGCGTGGGCATGGGAGCCGCGACTGATGTCAGCGCTGTTCCTGTGGTTTGTGGTTCTGTCATATCTGGTGCTGCGGGATGCGATCGAGAATCGTGAAGCGCGCGCACGACTCTCGGCCGTGCTCGGCGTGCTGGCGCTGCTGCTCGTGCCATTCATTCACATGACGGTGTACCTGTTCCGTGGACTGCATCCGGAACCGATCGTGCTGAAACCGGACAAGCCGTCCATGCCGCCCGAGATGCTCATTACCTGGCTGGTTGCGCTCGGGGCGTTTGCGCTGTTTTTCTTCGCGTTGCTGCGCGTGCGGTATCAGTGGGCCACGCAGCGTGATGCGCGTGCTGCGCTGGAGCAGCAGTGAGCACGATACGCGTGATTGCGCAGGATTCTGCAGCGTCGGGGCAAAGCGTATTGACAGCCGGCGAGTCGGGCGGCACCACGCTGGCAGCGCAAGACGTCGCGGTTCAACCTGCTGTGCCGGAACGCACCGGTCCGCCTGACACGTCGTACTACATGAAGCTGGGCTACGCCGTGGCGGGCGCGATCTTCCTTGCGTACATCCTGCTGCTGCTTCGTCGCGTGGCGTCCGTGCGCAAACCCTCGTGAAAGCATGGCTGGACGGGTGACATCGCTGCGCATCGCGGTCACCCGCGCTGCGGGCAAGGCGGAGTCACTGTCGACGCGATTGCAGGCAGCTGGCGTGCGGGTGCACGAGATACCGCTCACCCGCATCGCGCGACTCGATCAGGCGCCGCTGCACTCGGCGCTGCGCAGCCTCGACGATGTGCGCTGGATTCTGCTCACGAGCGTGAACGCCGTTGAATGCCTGGCCGACGCAGCGCGTGCAACGAACTCGCATGATGCGATCGCTGATCGCTACGTCGCTGTCGTTGGCGAAGTGACTGCGCAGGCGGCCGAGTCACAGGGTTGGCGGGCAGATATGGTGCCGGCGCAGTTCACCGCGGAAGGCTTGCTCGATGAATTTGCGAGTCGCGGCGATGTGGCCGGCACCACGGCCCTCTATCCCTGCGCGGCCGGTGCGCGCGACGTGCTGCCCGACGGACTGCGCGCACTGGGGGCTGTGGTGCAGGTGGTGCCGTGCTACGAGAGCGTACCCGATTCAGACGGGCAACAGCATCTTGCACGCATGCTCGCCGCCGGAGATCTGGACCTTATCACCGTGGCGGCTCCAAGTGCGGTCGACGCACTCGCGGAAGCGCTACCACCGGAGCAGGCGGGGCGAGTGGCGCTGGCGAGCATTGGACCGATCACATCCAAGGCAGCTCGGCAGGCGGGGTTCCGCGTGGCGGTGGAGGCGAATCCATACACCGCGGAGGGGCTGGTGCGGGCGATTCTCGAGTGGCGGGCGCGGGTGGTGCGAGAGGAACGGTAGATTCAGAGCTCGAAAATCGGAATCTCGAGAGCGCGAGCGGCCTCGATCATACGTTGGTCGTAGGTGGCCAAGGCGACCTGTTGTCGCTGCAGATGCAGAAACCCGAGCGATGCAAGATGCAGCGCGTCGAGTGTTCGAACGGCGACGGGAAACGGTTCGAGCGCCCGCCGCAACACTGCCGGTGCCAACTCGAGATAGGCCAGTCGTTGCAGGAGTTCGCGGGCGTGCTCACCGTGCGTCACACCCAAACCACGGGCGTGCAAACGATTCCACACTTCGTATTCAAGCAGTCGGCTGCTCACGAGCGTCTCATCCCACAGCGAGCCCGGTGGGATGCGATCTTCCGACAACAACTGCGCCAGTGCCACCGATGTATCGAGGTAGATCACCGCTCGTCGCGGTCCGCGCGCAACTCGCCCAACAGCTGTTCAAGTGGCACCACGGGAGCGCGGCGGGGAGGGCCTTCCCTGACGATCACTGGCGCTGACAGCAGTCCATGTCGCATCGCCTCGGCCAGCAGAGCATCCGAAGTGAGAGGCCCCCGGCCCGCAGGCGGCCGAAGTTCGGCAACCACGCGATCCCGGTCGGTCACAAGCACGGTCTCACCGCTGGCGGCGATGCGCACATATTCACTGAGCTTGTTCTTGAGCACCTTCAGGCCGACTGTGCGCATTTCACAAGGTAGCCCCTGGAAGCTTCCTGGTCCAGTCGACGATACCAGGTGCCTCGCATAACTTGCCTGTCAATCATTCCTGACACTTCTCCCGACCGTACGGCTCACGCATGACTCAGGTAGTCCGCATCGGCACCCGCTCGTCGGCCTTGGCCATGGCACAGGCGCACCAGGTCGCCGCGCTCCTGTCCCAGCACGGCGCGCAGTCCACGCTCACCGAGTACACGACGATCGGCGATCGCATCCTCGACCGGCCGCTATCGGCGATCGGTGAGAAAGGCCTCTTCACCGCCGAACTGGAAGCGGACCTGCGGGCCAATCGCACCGACTGCGCGGTGCATTCGCTCAAGGATCTGCCCACGGCCGATCCCGAGGGGCTTACGGTCGTCGCGCTGCTGGAGCGGGAAGATCCGCGCGATGCGCTCGTCGTCACCGCTGGAAGCACGGTGCGGTCGCTGGCAGACCTGCCGCAGGGAGCGCGCATCGGCACCTCGAGTTTGCGTCGCCGTGCGCAGCTGCTCGCGCTTCGCCCCGATCTTGATGTGCGGGAGTTGCGCGGCAATGTGGGCACACGTCTTCGCAAGATCGACGAAGGACAGGTGGACGCCGCGCTGCTCGCGGCAGCGGGACTCAAGCGACTCGGACTTGGTGAGCGCATCGTGAGCCTGCTGGACCCGCCGGAGTGGCTGAGTGCGCCGGGACAGGGTGCCATTGCAGTGCAATCGCGTGACGACGACGAGCCGATGCGCGAGTTGCTCGAGAAGCTTGATCACGCACCGACGCGTCGCGCCATTACCGCCGAACGCGCGCTGCTCGCAGCGCTCGAGGGCGGATGTCAGGTGCCGATTGGCGCCGCCGCGGTGCAGCAGGGCGACGAGCTGCATCTGCACGCATGCATTGCCGATCTCAGCGGGAGCACGGTGTTGCGCGCATCGCGCGAAGTCGACCTGCAGTCTCCCGCCGCCACCGGCCGCGCGCTTGCTGAGCAACTGCTGGCGGCGGGTGCGGGAGAGATACTCGATCAGCTACGTGCAACCGGCGGAGACCGCGCATGAGCAGCGGCACCGATCCCTTTCAGCGCGCCACGCAGGACGAGGAACGCTCGCCGATGGGTGCGTTCCCGCGCGTACGTCCGCGCCGGCTTCGTCGCACCGACGCGATCCGCCGACTCGTGCGCGAAACGCACTTGCATGCATCGCAATTCATCCTGCCGCTTTTCGTGCGAAGCGGAACGGGAGTGCGCACGCCGATCAGCTCAATGCCCGGTGTTTCGCAGACGTCGGTAGACGAGATGCTGCGCGATGCGGCAGCGGCAGCAACGTCAGGCATCGGTGGAGTACTGCTGTTCGGCATTCCCGATGAAAAGGACGCGACAGGCTCGAGTGGCTGGCATGAACACGGCCCCGTGCAGGAAGCGGTGCGCGCCATCAAGCGCGAGTATCCGGATCTGCTCGTGATCACCGACGTGTGTATGTGCGAGTACACCGATCACGGGCACTGCGGTGTGCTCACGCCCGACGGCTTCGTGGACAACGATGCCACACTCACGCTCCTGTCGGCCGAGGCGCTGTCGCACGCGCAGGCCGGTGCGGATATCGTGGCGCCGAGCGACATGATGGACGGTCGTATTGCGCACATGCGCGACACGCTCGATGCCAACGGTTTCGACCAGACACCGATCATGAGTTACGCCGTCAAGTATGCGTCGGCGTTCTACGGTCCGTTTCGTGAAGCCGCCGAGAGCACGCCCACGTTCGGCGACCGTCGCAGCTACCAGATGGACCCGGCCAACGTGCTCGAAGGGCTCAAGGAAGCTCGACTCGACCTCGCAGAAGGCGCAGACATCCTCATGGTGAAGCCGGCCGGCGCGTATCTCGACGTGATTCACGCCGTGAAGCGTGACACGGGTGTGCCACTTTGCGCCTATCAGGTGAGCGGTGAGTTCGCGATGATTCGTGCAGCCGCTGAACGTGGCTGGATCGACGGTGAGCGTGCGATGATGGAGTCGCTGCTGTCGATCACGCGCGCGGGTGCCGACATGATCATCACCTATTTCGCGCTCGAAGCGGCGGAGGTGCTGCAGCGGCGTTGAGCGGCGTCGTTTGCCGGCACGAGTTCGCGTGATGCATATGCGTGGCGAAGTGCGCCACGACGTGATCAATCCTTCTTCCGTCCAAATTCACACATGTCGAACCTCTGGCACGACATTCCGCCCGGTCCGCAGCCGCCCGAACAGGTCACAGCCGTCATCGAGATCCCGTCGGGCAGTCGAAACAAGTACGAACTCGACAAGGTGACGGGGCTGCTCAAGCTCGATCGTGTGCTCTACTCTGCCGTGCAATATCCGGGCGACTACGGCTTCATCCCCGGCACACTCGCAGAGGACAACGACCCGCTCGATGTTCTGGTGCTCATCAACGAGCCGACCTTTCCGGGTTGCCTGATCACCGTGCGTCCGGTCGGCGTGCTGCTCATGACAGACCGCGGTGATCCGGACGAAAAGATTCTGGCTGTCCCGAGTGAAGATCCGTACCATCAGGAATACTTCGACAACGCCGACCTGCCACAGCACTACCTCAAGGAAGTCGAGCACTTCTTCCGCGTCTACAAGGATCTCGAAGGAAAACGCGTGGAGATTGATGGCTGGCGCCAGAGCACGGTCGCCATGACGGTCATCCAGGATTGTATCCAGCGCTACGAAGGCAAGTATCCGCGGTGAACGCGGCATGAATGGATGGGCGTTCTGGCGACGTGCGTCGCCATCACGGTTGACGGCCGGCACGTTCCTGGCTGCGATACTCGCGGGCACGCTTGGCCTGCATCTGGTGCCTGCGTTCTACACCGGCGGCGAGCCGCTGGGCTGGATCGACGCGCTCTTCACTGCAACGAGCGCGATCTGCGTAACCGGGCTGATCGTCGTCGACACCGCTACGCATTTCACGCGACTCGGCCAGGGTTTCCTGCTGTTGCTGATTCAGCTCGGCGGGCTGGGCATGATCACCATCACGTCGCTGATCATTCTCGGTCTCGGTGGCAGACTTTCCGTGCGCGCAGAGGCGGTCACCACCGGCCTTGCCTCGACGCTGCGCGGCGTCAACACGTTTCAGCTTGCACGCGACGTTGTGCTCTTCACGCTGCTTGTTGAGTTGGTTGGCGGCCTCGTGCTGTTCGCCGCGTTTCGGCCACACTTCGGAACGGGTGATGCGCTCTGGCACGCAGTCTTCCATACCGTGAGCGCGTTCTGCAACGCGGGCTTCTCCACGTTCACGGACTCGCTGATGCCCTGGGCGTCGAATGCCCCAGTGTTAATCACCGTCATGCTGCTGATCGTGGTGGGCGGACTGGGATTTCTTACGCTCGAAGAAGTGGCGATTCGGCTTCGCGAACGCGGGAAGAAGCAGCGTCTGCGACTATCGCTGCATTCACGCATTGTCTTTGCGGCCACCGCGATTGCGCTCGTTGGCGGATGGGTGCTGTTCGCTGCCTTCGAATGGGAGGGCGTGCTGCGGGAGCTCACGCCGGCTGCCCGTGTGATGAACGGCCTGTTCCTGAGCGTCACCGCGCGAACGGCCGGGTTCAACTCCATTGCCTACGCGGAGGCGGGCGACGAGACGAACTTTCTCACCATCCTGCTCATGACGGTGGGGGGCGCGCCGGGTTCCACGGCCGGCGGCCTCAAGATCACCACAATCGCCGTGATCGGTTTTCTCGCCTGGTCGCGGCTTCGGGGCAGCACCAAGGTGTCCGTCTGGTCGCGCACGATTCCAGACGAAACAGTGCAGCGCGCGATCGGCGTGTGCGTGTTTGCGTTTTCGTGCGTGGCGCTCGCGATATTCCTTTACACGGCGTTCGAGGAACCCGCCGCTCCGGGGACAGACTTCTTGCGCGTGGTGTTCGAGGCCGTCAGCGCCTTCAATACGGTCGGCCTTTCACTGGGCAGCACTGGCGAGCTAACGGCGCCATCACGGGTACTGACCACCATGCTCATGTTTATCGGGCGCATCGGGCCGCTCTCGTTCGCCGCAGCGTTGGCCCTGCGCGCGCGGGAGACGCCCCATCACTATTCGTTCGCAAGGGAAGATGTGTCAATCGGGTAAGGTTCTTCAGCGGAGTCGAACATGCAGCGAATCGTAGTCGTCGGGCTGGGCAACTTCGGCATGGCGGTCGCGGAGAGCCTGGCCGGCAAGGGCGTCGATGTGATCGCGGTGGACCGCCGTCAGGAGCTGGTGGACCGCATTGCCCATCGCGCTGCACGCGCCGTGGTCGGCGACGGCACGAACCCTGACGTACTGCGCGATATCGGCTGCAAGACCGCCGATGTGGGCATCGTTGCGACCGGTGATGACATCACCGCGTCGATCCTTGCCGTGCTGGCGCTCAAGGACACGGGCGTGAAAGAGATCTACGTGAAGGTGATCTCCGAGCCGCACGTTCGCGTAGTGGAGAAGCTCGGCGTGTCCGGTACGGTCTTCCCCGAGCGCGACTCTGGCCGACGACTCGCTGAAGCGGTCGTCAGCACCGACATCCTCAGCTACTTCCCGCTCGGCGACGACTTCGCCCTGCAGGAGATGGCCGTGCCCGACAGTTGGCTCGGACGCTCGCTCAAGGAGCTTGAAATGCGCGCCCGCTTCAACATCACTGTCGTCGCCGTGCGTGACGTGCTCACCGGCAGCATCGTGGGCGTGCCTGATCCGGACGCGCTGCTCAAGGATTCGGACACGCTCTTCGTTTCCGGGGCCAAGACCGACCTCGCCCGAGTCACTCGTCTGCGCTGACCAGCTCAGCGATGCCCGCTCTCACGCCTTCTTCAGCACGAGGGACGCATTGATCCCACCAAACCCGAAGGAGTTGCTCAGCACCACATCCGGTGACGCATCCCTGCCGTGCTGCGGCACATGATCCAGGTCGCACGCCGGATCCGGATTTTCGAGGTTTATGGTCGGCGGGATCCACTGGCGATCAAGCGCGAGCGCACTGATAGCGGCCTCGATTGCACCGGATGCGCCGAGCGCATGACCGTAATATCCCTTGGTGCTCGACACGGGAATAGCATGCGCGTGTTCACCGAGCGCGCGCTTGATTGCCAGTGTCTCGGTGGGATCGTTGAGCGGCGTCGAGCTGCCGTGCGCGTTCACGTAGTCCACGTCGGTTGCGGCGATGTCCGCGTCGTTGAGGGCGAGCGTGATGCATCGCGCGGCCTGTGAGCCGTCCGGCAGCGGCGCCGTCATGTGGTGCGCATCATTGGTGGTGCCGTATCCTGCAAGCTCCGCATAGATGTGCGCGCCGCGTGCCACCGCATGCTCCCACGACTCGAGCACCAGCACCGCTGATCCCTCACCCATCACGAAGCCATCACGATCGCGGTCGAATGGGCGCGACGCGCGTTCCGGTTCATCATTGCGCGTGCTCATCGCGCGAATGAGCGCGAACGCACCAAAGCAGAGCGTCGCAAGCGGTGCTTCGGCGCCGCCGCCGAGCATCACGTCCACTTCACCGTCACGCACACGCCGGAACGCTTCGCCGATGGCGATCGTACCGGACGCGCAACTCATCGCGTTCGTGGAATTGGGACCGGTGATGCCGAACTCGATGGCAATGTTGCAACTTGCGGCGCCACCGAATACAGCCAGTGCAAGCGTGGCGTCCACTGCGCGCAAACCGCCTTGCATGAACCGTCCGGCCTGCTCTTCCGCGTAGCCCACTCCGCCCAGTGCCGTGCCCATCATCGTGCCGACACGATTGCGGTCCATCGCGTCGAGATCGAGATTGGCGTCCTTGAGGGCCAGAATGGCCGAAACGACGCTGAGTGCGCCAAACCGATCGAGTCGTCTGGCGCGACGTTCGTCGAGGAAGTGGAGCGGGTCAAAATCCGCGACGGCGGCATTGCACTGGCTGCGAAAGATCGACGCATCGAACCGCGTGATCGCTGTGACCGCACTCTTCTCTGCGCGCAGTCCATTCCAGAGCGCGTCCACGCCAGTCCCGATGGGCGTGACGCAGCCGATTCCCGTGATCGCGACGCGCCGTTGGCCGGGCCTCACGCAGGACGTCCGGAGCGATCGGACGTCGTCACGCGCGTATTGTCCGCAGGCGCCATGTCGCGACGCTGGTGCACGAGCGCGTCACCTTTTTCCGCAGCCTTGGCCAATCCCGCAAGTGTGCGCGACGCGATGCCGTGCACAAATACCGGACCGATCACTGCCGTTGCGGCAAACGGACCGATGAGTGGCCACCGTGGACCTTCCCACGTGTGTACGATGCGAACGCGCGTTCCGCCTTCCACGGGCACGAACTCCCACGCGACATCCATGCGCGTGGTGATGCCGCCAACGTGCCGGAAGCGGATGAGTGGAGTGTCGTGATCGACCGCCATCTCCGACAACCACCATGTGGGCCAGCCCACCGGTCCGAACGGGCGGTTGGCTGACATCTCGACAAGGCCGCCACCGTCGCTCGCGCGCGATCGGAATCGCACGAAGCGGTAGTGCGGCAGATACGCTGGCCAATGCTCCACGAGCCTTGCGATCTCGAAAATACGCGCCATGGGTGCACGCACAACCTGCTCGTCGATGGTGACGAGGCGTCGGGCCATGGGCACTGGGCCAAGTTCGTACGGCTGCTGAAGCGGTGTATCGCTCAAGGCGGTGATATCGGGTGGGGGAACAAGCCGCAACACGCGGGTGCGGGACCGATCGAACGACGTTGCTGCTGAATCCTACCGGACGGACCACATCGCCGTGACGCGCCAGCCCAGTCGGTTGCGCACGGAGGGCACGCGCCCGACGGCTGTGGTAACCACGCGGTCGAGCTCTGGGGCGGTGTACCCGCGCAAAATGGACACGATCCCGTCGTGTCGGCTGACCGGATGAAAGCGCAGCGGAAACGAGACCATCCAGAGCAGCGCTGCCGCTGTCCAACTACGGCGGAGGTCGCTCACAATCACGGTCGATCGCGCAACGCGCGTCAGCTCACGCAGCAGTGCATCAGCCTGTTCGTCTTCAAAATGGTGCAGCACCTGAGAGCAGGTCACCACATCCACACTGCCACTCGCGAGTGGCAGATGCATGGCGTCGCCGCAGACCGCCTCATCGGCCGCCCCGCGCGACGCACGTGCAAGCGACGGCGTGAGTTCGAGGCCGATGGTGAGCAACTGCACGCCGTAGCGCGATGCCAGCACCTTGGCGGCCTTGGGTATGTCTCCGAGTCCGGTGCCCACGTCGAGCAGCACGAGCGGCCTGAGTCTGTCGGCATCACGAAGCAGCTCAGCGAGTGACTGCAGCACCGCCCGCCGCCCGCCGAACCATCGATTGGCCAGCGCCACATCAGCGAGTGATCGCGCGGCGAGCGCCGGGTCTACCGCGGGATCATCGAGCAGTTCGATGCCACGACGTCGCAACGGTACCGGTATCACGAGCGGATTATGCGCGTTGCGAGTTGCGCAACATCAACGCACGACGCGCGCGTAGGCGCTGCGGAAGTACACCAACGGCGATCCCTCGTCAGCTTGCGCATGCTCCACCTCACCCACCACGATGGTATGGTCACCCGCCGGGTGTCGCGCCACGATACGGCATTCGAGCAGTGCGAGCACGCCGTTCAGGCGAATGAGCCCGTTCGCGCCGCGGTGGTGCGAGACATCGGCAAATCGATCGGCTCGCTCGCTCGCGAAGCGCCGCGAGATGGCTTCCTGCTCCTCTCTGAGCACGTGCACATTGAAGTGCGTGTCCTCAGGCAGCGTCTCGTGCCACGTTGCCGTGTGATCGATGCACACCAGGACAAGCGGCGGTTCGAGGCTGACCGAGCTGAATGCGCTGACGGTCATGCCATGATCGCGGCCGGATGCATCGCGCGACGTGATCACCGTGACGCCCGAAGCGAACCGACTGAGCACGGCGCGAAAGAGCGATGGCTCGACAGAGGAAATGGTACTGTTGGTCATGGGCGAGCGGGAGGAACGAGCATGCGCCACAGCACGCCTGGACGCAGCACCTCACGTGCAGGAACGAAATCCCCCGTCACGCCAATGAGCAAGTCGGCGATCTCGGTGCGTCCAGACAACACTCGTGCGGCGTGATTCATGAGCGCCGGAAACGCCACCGCAGTTCCGATAAGGCGCTCGACACGCCATTTGCCGCTGAAGCTGCGACGTCGTTCGGTCTCGTACGCACCCAACGCGCGCAAGGCGCCGCGCGCGGTCGGTGCACGCAGGGATTCCAGAATGTGCGGCGCGAGGATCTGCCCGCCTCGCAGTGCGGCATAGATGCCCTCGCCCGTGAACGGATCGAAGAAGTCCGCCGCATCGCCCACGAGCGCCGCGTCGGCCGCATAGGCGCGCCGTGCATGCGAGCCGAACGGACCTGTGGCGCGAACTGGCGAAATGCGCGTCGCTCCGGCAAAGCGAGCATGCAAATGCGGGTAGCGGGCGAGCCATCGCAGCACGTATGCATCGGACGCGCCTTGCGCATCTTTCGCGAGCGCCGTCGGCACGACGAGTGCCACGTTCGTCACGCCATCGCCCACGTCGGCGAGACCGAGGTAGCCGTCGTGCTGCACGTGCATCTCACCGCGCGAGCCGATGCCCTCGACGCCCCGCCAGTGCGCGACGAGCGCCAGCCGTCTGGGCCAGCGCCGCCGTCTGGCCAGTCCCAGTTGCCGGGCAACGACCGATCGCAGGCCGTCAGCGCCGATGAGCATCGCGGTCTGAACTTGCTGCACCGTACCGTCCACCCGGAGCGATACCGAATAACCGCGTGTGCTTCGCTGCACGGATTCCACTCGGGCGCCTTCGATGACTCGCGCACCCAGTTCGCGCGCCCGATTCAGCAGGATGTCGTCCAGCACTTCGCGCCGCAGCGCGAGTCCACGGTCACGGAATCCGCGAAAGCCATGCTTGGCCACGAACGCACCTTCGATCGCGTAGCCGTTTGGGGCGCGCACGAACATGCCCGTCAACTGTGCAGCACCGGCCGATTCCACGGTGTGGAGCGCGCCCATCGCGTCGAGCACTCGTGACGCCTCGGGACTCAGGTATTCAGCGCACGGCTTGGGGCGCGGAAAATAGGCGCGATCCACCACCGTGACATCGAGACCGCTCGACGCGAGGAACGAGGCGGTGGACGAGCCTGCCGGCCCGCCGCCAACGATCAGGACCTGCGTTGAAGCGGGAAGCGCCATGGTGGGGTGGACGACGGAGCCGCCTACTCGGCTGTCTTTTGCTGCGCGGCGAACATCTGTGCAATTCGCAGTCGGAGCCGCCGCGACGCCAGTACCGGAAGCTGCGAATGTCGGATGGCCAAAAGAAAGCGTCGGAGCGATTCTTCCTCCTGCCGACAGCGCGGGCACTCCGTGACATGCGCCAGGACCTCAGAAGCCTCGAACCCGCTCATCTCGCCATCGACATACGCGTCAAGCTTTTCGCGCACCGCCTGGCAGGCCCTGGGAGGGCGCTGATGAGCATCGTCGATGATCTGAGGGGTTGAAAGCGCAGCCATAGCACTCACTCGATGTCGGAGGCAACCGGTCAGGACATCTCCGAGTCGGCGAACGCAGAACGCGTCTACCGGTCTCGGCCTTGAGTCCGGACTCTATTGTAAACAACGATGAGGCGACACTAAGGTTCCAGCCATCTGTTCGTGATGTCTGCCACACTCGGCTGTTCCGCCGGATGCCGGGTCGCTAGCTTCGTGATGTGACGCACATGTATCCCGAAGCATCATCACGACTCACACCGCCCTCAGGAATGACGGTGCTGACGCTGAGTGGACCAGCCATCGATGCGGCGGTTCCGCTCGCGCTGCTCGAGTCGGTTCGCGCGCTCGATTTGCCTGCGGCGGACCTCGACACTGAACTGGTGCACGAACTGCGCAACAAGCGCTTCGGCCTCAGCGATACGGTGTACCACCAGATTCGACGTTATCAGGAATCGGTGCGACGGCAGCAACCGCTGCCGTACGACGAAGTGCTCGCGCTGGCCCGCCTCGTGGGACGTCGTCCCGATGCGGACATCGTCTTTCGTGAAGCTGGACGCCGGGTGGCTCGCGCAGGACTGGAGACGCTATCAGCCGCATCGCGGAGAGCGGCGCGGTCGTTGCCGCGCGCGGTGGGTCGACCTCTGGCGCTCCGTCACCTGCGCACGTTGGCGCGACGCTTTCTCGGCGGCTCCATCGAGCGTCAGGGTAGCACGTTGCTGCTCGACATTGCATCGCCAGTGACCGCCGACGCAGCGCCGCACGCCGCCGGGTGCGGATTCTTCGAGGCTGCCCTGCGGGAACTGTTGCTCGGCTTGACCGGCGACGATCATGCGGTGCAGTCGGTGATGTGTCGCTCGCGAGGTGATGCGTCGTGTCAGTGGCGAACCGACTGGCGGCGCTGACCTTCTCTCCTCACAGCTCACGAGTTCATGCTGACACCCGCGCTGCTCCCCGCGCTGCAACGGCACCTGAAGGCCCAGGATATCGACGGATGGCTGCTGTTCGACTTTCGCGGCACCAACGCCATCGCGTCCGGACTGCTTGGATTTTCCGGGCTCGTGTCTCGCAGGGTGTTCGCATGGATTCCGGTCGAGGGCACGCCGATCGGTATTCAGCACGCCATTGAACCGGGACCGTGGTCGAAGTGGCCGGATGAATGGCCGCTCATCACCTACAGCGGATGGCGTTCGCTCGAATCGGAGCTCTCGGCACTTGTCAGCGGCAAGCGTGTCGCGATGGAATACTCGCCCGGCGATGCGATTCCGTATCTCGACCGGATTCCTGCGGGTGTTCTGGAAATGGTGCGCGCTGCGGGTGCGACGGTCGTAAGCTCAGGCGAACTGGTGAGTCAGGTCTATGCGATCTGGACACCGGCACATCGCGCGTCGCATGAACGTGCGGCTGAGCATATTCGCCGCATTGCGCTCGAGACGATGCAGGAGGCCGGAGCGCGCTCTCGTACGTCGTCGCCGGCCAGTGAGTTCGAGCTGCAGCAGCAGATTCTTGCGCAGTTCCGCGACGTGGGACTCATTACCGATCACGGTCCCGATGTCGCGGCCTCGGAAAACGCAGCCAATCCGCACTACGAACCTCGTGAGGACGCGCCGCGTTTCATCCGCGAAGGCGACACGTTGCTCATCGACCTGTGGGCACACGAACAGGGCGGTGTCTATGCCGACCAGACCTGGATGGCATCCATTGGCCAACCGTCCGCGATCGCGGTGACCGTGTGGCATGCGATTCGGGACGCGCGTGATGCGGCACTGTCGTTGTTGCATGAGCGACTTGCAAGCGGCACGCCGATTCGTGGCGCCGAGGCCGACGATGCTGCACGTGCTGTGATCGTGGATCGCGGCTTCGGACCATACTTCACGCATCGCACCGGTCATTCGATCGACTCGCGCGAGTTGCACGGCTCCGGTCCGCAACTCGACAACCTCGAGTCACGGGATGAAAGACTGTTGATTCCCGGCGTCGGATTCTCCATCGAACCGGGCATCTACATTCCGGGAGAGCTTGGCATGCGCACCGAAGTGAATGCACTGGTGCTCGAGGACGGATTGCTGGTGACGCCGAAAGAGCTCCAGCACGACCTGATTGTGCTGTAGTGGGCGCAACGAACCGGTTTGCTGTCGTGGCGAGTCTTGTCTCACTCTGCATCGCGTGTGGCGGCACCAGGGAGGACGCGCCCGCCGATCCCGTCGTGAGCGCGCCACCGGCAACGCTGCCCAGCACACTCGCACGCGCTACGGGCAATCGGCAATATCGCGTGGACTCGGTCGCCGGTGCGTCGGGCCGCATGTCGGGTGTGGTCCGCTTCGACGGCATGTGGCCTGAATCGGAACCGATGCGCGTCACGCACGATCTGCATGTCTGCGCTGAGCGTACAGCGTTTCCCCTCGTGGGCGATGGCGACGGTGTTGGCGAGGCACTTGTTTGGCTCGTTGGCGTGGTGCACGGACCGGAGGATATATCGTCTCGGCGCGTTTCGCTGGTGCTCGATGATTGTGTGCTGTCGCCCCGCGTGCAGCGCGCGCCCGTTGGTGCAACGCTGCTCGTGAGCAGCCGGGACAACATGGATGTGCGGCTGCGATTCGCTGATGTTGCGGCCAGCGATGAAGCGCACGTGACGGGTGGTGCTGCGACAATTGCGCCACGAGCGCTGGTGTCACTTGGCGACGCCGGCGCGCTCGTGCCGGTGTCCACGGTGCTTGATGCGCCCGGGCTGGTGGCTGTCACTGATGACAAGCATCCATGGGTGAGCGCATGGATTGCAGTTGCGCCGCATCCGTTCGTGGCGGTGTCGGATGGTGAGGGACGGTTTGGTTTCGACGGTGTGCCGCCGGGGAGCTATACGCTCGTGGCGTGGCACGAGCGCCTGGGTCGCGTCGCGATGCCGGTGGTGGTTGATGCTGGCGTTGAAACGCGGATGACGGTGACACTCACGAATCCTGAATAGTTTCGTATCGCCATCCGGCCCGAAGGCCATATGGAGGTCAGTTGATTCGTCTGTACGGCCGTATGGCCCGGTCCATCAGGCCATCCGACCGTGCTGTTTCGTACAGCCGCACCCTGCAGCAGCGCTTGCCCAAGTTGCCACCGTCGGCGAGCACGCGCGTTGCGCTCACGGCCATTCGGCGTATCCGCGAGGTCGGATGGCCAGATGGATCAGGCCAGATGGCCTCATATGCGTAAAACTGCAGCCAGTGGCCGCAGGCCGTACGGCCTAGAGAGAGGGCAATTCGGCCAGGGCAGACGGACCATCATCGCTCATCACATCGGCGAACTGACGGTTGTACAGCGCATGGTACAACCCGCCCAGCGACAACAGCGCTTCGTGCGCCCCCTCCTCCACCACGCGGCCCTGATCCATCACGATCACACGATCTGCCCGCCGCACAGTGCTCAACCGATGCGCTATGATGATTGTCGTCCGCATCTGCAACAACTCCGTAAGTGCGGCCTCCACCAACGCCTCACTCTCCGAATCCAGGCTCGACGTGGCCTCATCGAGCACGACAACCGCCGGATTCTTGAGAAACACGCGCGCGATCGCAATACGCTGTCGCTGTCCACCGGACAACTTCACGCCGCGTTCGCCCACCGTCGTCGCCAGTCCCTCCGGCAGTCGCTCGATGAACTCCCACGCATGTGCCGCTCGCGCCGCGGCCTCGACTTCTGCATCCGTCGCGTCGGAGCGCGCATAGGCGATGTTGTCCCGCACCGTACCGCTGAACAGCGTCGGCTCCTGCGGCACGATACCGATTGCGCCGCGCAGGTCGCTGAGCGCGAGCGTGCGCACATCGTGCCCGTCGAGTGTGATCACGCCATCGGTCACGTCCCAGAAACGCGGCACGAGCGACGCCAGCGTGGTTTTGCCCGCGCCTGACCGGCCCACAAGGGCCACCACTTCTCCCGGCGCCACTGACAGCGTGACGTTACGAAGGACATCCGGTTGTTCGACGCCATACCGAAACGAGATGTTGCGCATCTCCACCGCGCCGCGCACCGGACGCTCGAGCCTCACCGCGCGAGCAGGCTCAGCGACCGTGGCCGCTGTATCGAGCAGTTCAAACACGCGCTGCGCGGCGCCGATCGCTTCCTGGAAGTTGCCGAACAACGATGCCAGTGCACCCACCGCTGCCGCGACCGTCAACGCGTAGAACAGGAACGAGACGAGCGCGCCCGGCGTGAGATTGCCGGCGAGCACCTGCGCACCTCCTTGCCACAGCACCGCGACAACCGACGCAAACGCGACAAAGCCCACCACACCGAAGAATCCCGCGCGCAGCTTTGCGCGATGCACCGCCGCCGTCACCACGCCATCGAGCAATGTGCGAAAGCGCTGCGCTTCGATCGGCTCACGGGTGAAGCTCTGCACCGTGCGAATCGATGCGAAGGCTTCGTCGGCTGTGCCCATGGCCTCGGCGATTCTGTCCTGCACTCCCGTGCTCGCCTTGCGCAGCGCGCGTCCGAACATAACTGCTGCAACTACGACGATCGGCACGACGGCCAGCGTGGTAAGCGTGAGCCCCGGGTTCGTGACCGTGAGCATGATGATGCCGCCCACAAGAAACAGCACCTGTCGTGACAGCTCGGACACCCATGTGCCGAGCAATGACTGCAGCAGCGCAAGGTCGGAAGACAACCGGCTCGTCAGCTCACCGGTACGGCGCTCCGTGAAGAACGCGGGGCTCAGCCGGATGAGATGTGCGAACGTATCTTCGCGAAGGCGCGCAACAACTCGCTCGGTCGTCGAACTGAGCAGGTACACCTGCACGAAGTTCATCAGCCCCTGCAGCGCGAAGATGCCAAGCAGCACGAGCGCGATGCGGTCAAGCGCACCGCGGTCCTTGAGCTCGAACGCGGCGTCGAGCAGGTAGCCGATCACGAGCGGAAACACGAGTCCCGCAGCGGCTGCGACAACGAGGCAAATGAACGCGATGAACAGCTTCCCGCGATAGGGCGCGAGACGCGGAAGCAACCGTCCGAGTTGCTTGGGCGAAATGCGTGCGCGCTTCGGTTCCGTCACCGCGCCAGCGCCCGGTCCACCGCCATGGCGACGAACAAGAGCGCGAGATACAGCAGCGAATACTTGTAGACCCACCACGCCGGACCACTCCACGGTGCACCGGCGTTGGCCGCGCGAATCATCTGCACGATGCCGCCGAACAGCAACGCGCCAAGCACGATCGCACTGGCAAGATAGAGCAGGCCAAACGCTCCCACCCACCACGGCAGCAGCGTGAGGAACAACAGAATGACAGTGTACCAGAGCATCTGGCGCATCGTCTCGCGTTCGCCCCACACCAGCGGTGCCATCGGCACGCCTGCGCGGCCGTAGTCATGCTGCTTCATGAGCGCGAGCGCCCAGAAGTGCGGTGGTGTCCAGTAGAACACGATGAGGAACAACGTGATCGCGACAAGGTCGAGTGAGCCTGTGACGGCCGCCCATCCAACGAGTGGCGGAAACGCACCCGCTGCACCGCCGATCACGATGTTCTGCGGCGACGAACGCTTGAGCCAGCGCGTGTAGATGAAGACGTAGAAGTAGAAGCCCGCGAGCGCGAGTGCGGCGGTGAGCACATTCACGAACCACGCCAAGATCCATGTGGACGCGGCCGCACACGCGACTCCAAACGCCAGCACCTGCCGCGGCGTCATGCGGCCGCTCGGGATCGGGCGCAG
The DNA here is from genome assembly GCA_041747275.1 of Gemmatimonadaceae bacterium. Lineage (GTDB taxonomy): Bacteria > Gemmatimonadota > Gemmatimonadetes > Gemmatimonadales > Gemmatimonadaceae > JAABRT01. Next base: position 18,481 of record JBGTFN010000309.1, read on the forward strand.
GCGCGTTCTCGCCATCACGTCATCGATATCGCGGTCGAGATACATGTTGACCGCATTGGCGCCACCGGCCATGAGATAGCCGCCCAGCATCACGAGCAGCACGGACCAGATCGATGGCGAACCCGCGGCGTACATCGGCGCCGCCGTCGTCACGAGCAGCAGCGAGATGATGCGCGGCTTCGTGAGCGCGACGAGATCACGCCCGAGCGACGGCGGCGCCGCCACTGGCGCAACGCGAGGTGTGCCGGGAGCGGGCACGGTGCTCACAAGC
>JBGTFN010000310.1:0-3349 GCA_041747275.1 Gemmatimonadaceae bacterium
GCGTGCCGCAGGATCGAACACGGCGGCGAACGTCGAAGCGAGATGCCTGACCCGCAACATCGTTGCCACCTGGCATCGCTCGTTGCACTCGATGATGTAGGAGGCAGGGTGTTGCGCGTGGCATCGTGCACCGGGACATCAAACCCGAGAATGCCTTGCCGAGCGGGCGCAAACGGCGCCATCATGACGGCTCAACGTGCTCGCCCGTTGATGTACCCGAGGGCCACCTGCCACGCGAGCGCCCCCACACGACGTCCCATGCGACGCCCTTCGAGATCGCCATCTTCAAAGTGAATCCCGCCGTATCGGCGAGACATTCCCGCCTCGTCGGCAGCGGCTGAAAACGTGGGCCATTCCAGCGTCACCGCCTGCGCGGGTACGCCCGGCTCGATAAAGAGCTCTCCAGGCTCAAAGGTGACCGACGCACCAAATCGGTCGGTACCCGTGAAACGCTTCAACACTTCTGCGGCGGCCGCGCTGAACGCGCTGTGCCCTGAGACGTACTCGGGAAACGGCGGCGTGGGAAACCACCCGGGTTGATACGGGCTCCACGCCCCGCCGTCGATCGTGTGCACCCCCAGGGCCGGTCCCGCCCATGCGCGGACCCGCTGCCCTTGCTTGAGGTAGCGGATAGTGGTGACTGGCCGCGCGTAGTCGTAGTGCCGCTTGGCGTCCCACGCCGCGATACCCGCGTCGAACACTGCGTTGGTGAGGATGAAGAACAGCTGAATGTCCTGATCGAGTGTATGGCCGTCGCGTAGCGAGACGAACTGCGCGAAAAGGTTGGCGTGCCCAGGAGGGAGCACCGTCATGGGGCCGTCTGCCCAGTATTCTGCAATGACCTTTTCCCGGTCACCCAGTGCGGCGCTCAGACGGATCAGCTCCTCCGCCTGCTGACGAAACAGCCCGTGCGGGAACAGTCGCGGCGACGGAGGACGAAACTGGGCAGCCGACGTCAGCGCAAACGGCAAGACCTGCGGCCAGTGTGCGCCCAGCATCGTCTGCGTGACGACGGCCGTTCCCGCTCGGTTGGGATAACGCAGTGGCTGCCAGCGGTTCGGATCCCGAATTTCGTCAGGGGTGTTAACCGGCGCATAGCCCGTGTAATCAGAGTAGGGAGCGCCGGTTGGCCCGAGGTTTCCGTGCTGGTTTGAACCATCTCCATGGCGGTAGCTCAGCAGCGCCGCCGCCGCGACATTACCCACCCCCGCGGGCGTTGCTGCATCGTGCGTGTCATCCGATGGATCGAGGCCTAGCGCCCACATCTGCGCGTCGAAGCGCGCGACTTGAGCAGGGTACTGATCCACAAGTGCGCGATAGGCCGCGTAACTCACGGCGATCTGCTTGTTGTTGAGCGTGTGCTCGTTGGGAGGGCGGCGCAGCTGCGCGCTCAGGCGAGTACCAACGGCTACCCGATCGTAAGCCGACCAGGCGTCGTACATCGCCGTATGGACAATGGCCAGCGAGCGGGCCACCATCGGTGGGCCGAGTGTGCCGTTGGAAACCGCGGCGAGCGCCGTTTCATTCCAGCGCAGCACCGCGTTTTTTGAAGTGCCGTTTACGTCAACCCGATTGAGGCGCAGCACGGGCGAGCTCGACGGCTCAGAGTCCGTCGGCCCGTCCGTGCACCCCGCCAGGGCCAGCGCCAGGAACGCGGCCGCGCAGCGTGCGGCGAGACCGGACTTACGTCGAGTCGAAAGCTGCAAGTTGTGTGTCGTCATGCGCGTCGCGCTCCGGTTCGGATCAGGGGGCAGTGAAGATGGCCGCCTGATAGAGGCGACAGGTGTTCGGGCCTGGTTCGCCGTCGTCGAGCGCCGACTGCGGGAACATGGGAGGGAATGGGCTCGTGGGTCTGTCTGCACAGCCGCCGCGATAGGTGCGAATCATGCCCGGCATGTGATCCGGCAGCATGACGCCATGGTCGTTGACCACAAGATGCACTTCAACTGCCTTTGAGTCTGCAAACGTTCGGTTTGGCAGCCATCCCGTAAGTGATCCCTCCTGCACGGCGCCGGCAAACACCCCGCGTCCCGCTTCGCCCGCCACGTGGCCGGCAGCAAAGCGCACCTGTGTGTGCGTGGCGTCGTTGAAGAGGTCGAGCGCAGTACACGGCCTCGGGTGGGCCGCGCAGGCTGAGGGATTGTTGACGACTACCAGCCACAACGTGTAGGCGTTGCCCGGTGTGAGCTGATTGGTGCTCAGGCGGAACGAAATGCCGTTGTTAGTGCGCAGCAAGCTTGCCGACGCGCCATCCACGGGGCCGAATCGACCTGCAAATTGCTGCTGAGCATGCCAGTTGACCGCAACCGACGAATGGTCGGCCGCGCGTGACAGCAGCGGACCGGACTCGTCAATTACGGCATCGGGCGCGAGCGGTCGCTCGGCGCATGCGGTCAGGAGCAATGCCGTGCACAGCGGCACGGCCAATCGAATGGGTAGGAAGCGTTTCATGGTAAGTCTCCCGAAGGCGGGGTGAAATGCGGGTGCGCGGTGCGAGCACCCGTGCCCCAGCCTGATCTCTGTCGCAGTCGGGGCGGCGGGGATATGCTTAAGCCTCAACTCTCGCGTCGCTCTCGCGTCGCTCTCGCGATCTCCTTCTGGTGTCCTCGTGCACCAACTCACGCTCTTCGGAACCGCCGGCCTGGCATCGGCCGATGGACCAGTTGTGGGACGTGCTTCACAGGGTCGGCGGCTGGCGCTTCTGGCGTACCTCGCGCTTGCGAAGGGGCGCCCCGTCGGGCGTGATCGAATCATTGCGCTGCTCTGGCCAGAGAGCACGATGGATCGAGCCCGTGCTCAGCTGTCCGACGACCTCTACATAATTCGCAGCGCACTCGGCGACGACGTGGTGCGCTCGGTCGCGGACGAGCTCGCCTTGGCGCCGCAGGTCATGAGGAGCGATGTGGCGGAGTTCGAGCGGCTGTTCGATGAGGGTTCGTTGGACGCGGCGGTCGCTTTGGTAACCGGACCCCTGCTCGACGGATTCCATCTACGAGACGGTGCAGAGTTCGAACGCTGGCTGGACGGCGAACGCGCTCGCCTCGGCCGGGCACACGCCGAGGCGCTCGAAGCACTCGCGGTGAGGAGTGAGGCGAGTGAGCAATACGTGGCGGCGGTCGGGTGGTGGCAGGGGTTGGCGGCGCTTGACCCATATAGCGGGCGTGTCGCCCTGCGTCTGATGCGTGCTCTGGTGTGTGCTGGGGACCGCGCCGGTGCGTTGCGGCACGCCCGGGTGCACGCGGCGCTATTGCAGAACGAGTTCGGGACAGGGCCGGACTCCGAAGTCGAGCGTCTGTCGGAGCAGCTTCGCGACGCGTCAGTGCAGACCCCTCCCACGCGGCCCGCACCT